>QZIL01000064.1 GCA_003599025.1 Nitrospiraceae bacterium
CACGGACACGAGGATTTTCAGTCCTCTGCTCTACCGGCTGAGCTAACTGCCCTAGCAGAGAATGATAACTCATACTTTTTTTCAAAGTCAAGGTGAAGAACAAAAAGTGGAACTATACAGTCAAATAAATTATGATATCCTATGTTAAAAAAGACCGATTTGATTTCTGCATCAGCATCCGGCTGCCTGCTTGTGCTCGCCTTTCCGCGCTTTGACTTTTATCCCTTTGCATGGATCGCCCTTGTGCCGCTACTAATCGCTCTTCAGGGCAAGAACTCCAGGACAGCCTTATATCTTGGACTGCTGACCGGATTTGTTTATTTTGCAGGGACTATATACTGGATGTATCACTCTATGTACTACTATGGCGGGGTGCCGCTTATTATAAGCGTTCTCATCCTGGTATGCCTCAGCCTGTATCTGGCCCTGTATCCGGCTGTTTTTTCGATGCTTTTCAATTACCTGTCAGCAAAGCCGTCAGTCCCTGCAGTGTTGACCGTTCCGGTGTTATGGGTCAGCCTTGAATATATCCGCACTTATGCGCTTACAGGTTTCCCGTGGTCTATCCTTGGATATTCACAGTACAAATTTCTTCCGCTAGTCCAGGTGGCCGATATTACCGGTGTCTACGGAGTTTCATTTCTTGTTGCTGCAATAAACGGCGCTGTATACGATATCACTTCCTGCCGGTTCCGGAGATCAGATAATGAAACTTGTTCATTCCGGCGGCCGGTCACCGTCAGCATCATACTCTTTATCTTAATCATCATCGCATCCCTTACGTACGGCATGGGCAAATTGAACCAGCCCTTCAAGCCGGGCAATGTCAAAGTCAGCGTGATCCAGGGCAATATCAGGCAGGACATAAAGTGGGATTCCAGTTTTCAGCGTCAAGTCATAGATACATACAAGCGGCTGAGCACCAGGGCCATGTCTTTAAGGCCTCACATTATCATATGGCCTGAATCAGCAGTTCCTTTTGTCTTCGGATATGATAAACCCCTTACCGAGGAAATATCCGGGTTTTCAAAAGAGATCAAATCCCATCTGCTGTTTGGAGGCGTCATTGTCAGGAACAGTGAGAAAGAGAAATCGAGTTTATCAAACAGCGCTATCTTACTCTCACCTGAAGGGAAGGTAATCTCAGTATATGACAAGATACATCTCGTCCCCTATGGAGAGTATGTCCCTCTAAGGGAGTTCTTTCCGTTTATTGATAAAATGGTGACTGCAATCGGTGATTTTGTCGACGGGGAAGAACACACAGTCATGGTAACTCCCTTTGCAAAGATCGGCAATCTGATCTGTTACGAGATCATCTTCCCCGGACTTGTAAGGAAATTTGTTGATGAAGGAGCTGACCTGCTTGTGACTATCACAAATGATGCCTGGTTTGGACGCACGGCTGCTCCGTATCAGCATTTTTCGATGGCTGTATTCAGGGCCATCGAAAACAGGGTCCCTGTAGCCAGGGCAGCAAATACCGGGGTTTCAGGCTTTATCGACACGAGGGGAAGGATAATGAGTAAAAGCGACATCTTTGTTGAGGCCGCTATGACACAGGAAATTACAACCGGCAAAGATAAAAGCATCTATACCAGATACGGTGATGTCTTTGCATGGGGGTGTATAGCAGTATCAGTTTTTATGCTGTTCAATAAGGTCATTATTGAAAGAAAGAAAAAATATCAGCCCGGATAAGGTGTGTTTCATTTAAAGACATCTGTGTGAGTAAAAAAGGTTACCCTCTCCCCTTCTTCGCAGCTTCTTCCTCATAGAGCTTGTTATACATGATTTCCCATTCGGACCCGCCTTCATGGATCTTCTTTGAATAGGACTGCAGTTTCTTTCTGACAAATTCGTCAATGCCTTCTGCAATTTTGAGCTCATTAATTATGACCCTTTTGATCTCACGTCTGATTTGCCCTTCCTCTTCAAGAGGGGTGACAGCGTGCTTTTCGAGCAGTCCCTTTAGTACCACATGGGTAAGGTGGCTTATCTTGTCGTCGGTCAGCTTCATAAAACGATGTTCCGTTCCTTAACGAGTTTCTGTTTTGTCATTTCGAATAATCTGCGGTAGTCAAGGCGGCCCTTTTCAATCTCGGAATCATATTTCCTGAGCATCTCTCTCACTTCTGCGTTAAGAACGTCCTCTACCATAAGCTCTTCAAGGATAAGCCCTGACAACAGAGCAGCCACCTGTTCCCTGGGCATAGCCAGTTCTATCAGCTCCCTCTTCAGAAGCTCTTCAATAATAACTTTTGATAAAACAGGCACCAGGCCTTTAGGGACTCTCATTATTGTTCTATAAACGGCAGAAGGGCTATATTCCGTGCCCTCTTGATGGCCCTTGTCAGTTCTCTCTGATGCTTGGCGCAATTGCCGGTCATTCTGCCTGCCAGCATCTTGCCCCTGTCAGTGATAAAACCTCTCAGGACTTTTATGTCTTTATAATCAATAAAATCTACCTTGTCTACACAGAACCTGCAGAACTTTCTTCTCTGAAATCTTTTATTGTAACGCAATTTATTGACTCCTTTTTATCTTATTAATCGTATTGTTAAAATGGTTCTATATCAGTTGATTCATCAGGTGCGGCATTAAATCCACCACCCATGGCTTCCATATCACCAGCACCCTGTTTCTTTGAAAGAAAGCGTACGCTCTGGGCAACAACCTCATGCTTGCTCCTCTTCTGACCGTCTTCCGTCTCCCAGCGTCTCTCCTGCAGACGGCCTTCTATAAGTACCGCGCTGCCCTTATTCAGATACTGTCCGCATGTGTCCGCCTGCTTCCCGAATACTACAACATTGATAAAGGTGACCTCTTCCTTGACTTCATCCCCCTGCCTGAACTTGCGATTGACCGCGATACCGAAATTGCAGACAGATGTCCCCTGCGGGGTATATCTCATCTCCGGGTCTCTCGTAAGGTTGCCTATCAGAATGATTTTATTAAACATTCTCTGTGCCCTCCGGCTGAGGTGCAGCCTCTGGTGTTTCTGCGGCCTTTGCCTCGACCGCTGCTTCCTTGACTGCTGCTTTTTGAGGGACTGCTATAGCGGCCTCAATCTGTTTTTTCTTTGTGAGCTTTACGACCATAAACTTGATAATAGAGTCCACTACCTTGCTTAAGTTTTCCAGCTCGGCGATGGTTGAGGAGGGGGCTTTAAAAACCAGGAAAACATAGTTGCCTTTCTGGTGTTTATTCAGTTCGTAGGCCAGTTTACGGCGGCCCCAGACTTCGGCTTTGATTATCTCTCCGCCCTGCTTGACGATTACGTCCTTGATCTTCTGGACTGTTTCCTCTACTGCGGTGTCATCAAGGTTGGAATCAATGATGACCATATCTTCATAATAATTCATTAAATGCCTCCTTCTGGATTTGTTCTTTCCACATGAGGGAAAGAGAAGCCCTCACCCCGATGGAGTAAGAGCAAAGAGTGATATTTTATATCATATCAGCAGATAAAAAGGCAATTAATACTGAAAAACAGTATCTAAACTACAGCTGTATCGTATTGTTGACTCAAGGCGAACGGACGTGACGGAAAAGCTTTACCTGCGATACCTTAGAGAGACCCATAAGAGCATAAACGATGTCTTTCCTGACCTCCACGGAAGTTAAGTCCTCTTAATTCCAATATAAGATCGCATTGTAAAGGTTTTACGGCAAGGCCGCTCGCCTGACCAATGCAGCATTAAAGTCTGCAGATCAACGCAGATTATTACAGATGTATAAGGAACTTAGTAATCTTTTGTCATCTCCCTGCGTGACTATATGTTTCGTATTTCATTCATCCTGGTATCTGTCATTATCTGTGAAACCTGCCCGTCCGGCAGGCGGGTCTGTGGATATGACTGCTACTTTCAGGACAACCCCTGAAATTGACTTAGCTGAATAAATACTTTAATATTCTTAGCATTATGGGGCCATCCATCAAGACTGTGGATTTTCTTGTTATCGGCGGCGGTGTTGCGGGCCTCAGGGCCGCAATCGAACTTGCATCAAAAGGAAGTGTCCTCGTCCTCACAAAAGACACAATCTCTGAAAGCTCCACCGGGTATGCCCAGGGCGGCATTGCAGTTGCGCTGAGCGATGAAGATGAAGTATGTATCCACTTTGAAGACACTATAAAGGCAGGGGACGGCCTGTGCAGGGAAGACGCTGTGCGTGCCATGGTCGAAGAAGGTCCCGGTTATATCCTTGAACTTATATCCTGGGGCGCTGAATTTGACAGGGAGGGGAGCAAACTCGCCTTTACCATGGAGGCTGCCCATACAAGAAGAAGGATACTTCACTCGCACGGGGACTCAACCGGGAAGGAAGTCGAGAGGGCACTCATAAAAAAAGTACGTACATACCCGTCTATTTCACGATATGATTTTGCCTTCACCCTGGACCTTATTATCAGAGACAACAAATGCATAGGCGCTACAGTGCTGCGGGGGGATTCGGTCATAAACATCTTTGCCAGGGCAATCATACTGGCTACCGGCGGTGCCGGTCAGCTCTTCTCCCGGACAACAAACCCCATGATAACAACCGGAGACGGGATAGCAATCGCATACAGGGCCGGGGCACAGATCGTTGATATGGAATTCATACAGTTTCACCCCACCACCCTTTATTCCCGCGGAGCCCCCCAGTTCCTGCTGAGCGAGGCCATGAGAGGGGAAGGCGCTGTGCTCAGAAACATACATGGCAAAAGATTCATGCCTGAATATCATGAGAAGGCAGAGCTGGCCTCAAGGGACACGGTCACAAGGGCCATAGTCTCTGAAATGGTACTGACAAAAGCAAAACACGTCTATCTGGACCTTACGCACCTTGAGAAGGACTTTGTCAAGAAACGGTTTCCTCAGATCTATTCCACCTGTCTCCAGTATGATATTGACATCACTGAAGACAAGATACCGGTATGTCCTGCTGCACACTATATCATGGGAGGCGTCAGTACCAACCTTCACGGGGAAACCAGCATAGAGGGCCTGTTCGCTGCAGGCGAAGTGGCCTGCACCGGGGTCCACGGGGCCAACCGTCTCGCCTCAAACAGCCTGCTTGAAGGACTCGTGTTCGGGGCGAGGACAGGGAAAAAAGCGGCCTGCTATATGAATAAAGAGAATACAGACCCGACCTTGTATAAATCAGACAATAAATTTATAACTGAAAGAGAGGCGTCTTCTCCGGCTTCTTTTGATGCTGAAAAAATACGAAGTTCCCTGAGACAGATGATGTGGAAGAAAACAGGCATTATTCGATGTGAAAAATCTCTTACTGCGGCCAGGAGCTGGCTCAGGAAGTGGGATTTCATAATGAACACCCCCTTCCGTAACAGGAGGGAGTCTGAACTGAGTAACATGCTGACTGTGTCGCAATTAATTACTGAGGCCGCCCTTTTCAGAAAAGGCAGCGTCGGGGCGCATTACCGCTCTGACTTCAAATCAAGAGGAGATCAGCCGGAACGGCACACTGCATTTGAGGGATCGAGTGTGCCTGAATGGATTGACTGATGCAAGAAGAGGCTGCTGCTTGCCTTACATGAGTAATTTAATGCAACAGTAAGGTTTAGTCTGAGCGGACTATATAACTTGACGGCACGGAAAGTGCGGCAACCTGATATAATATTGGAATAAAAAAGACATATCGAAGGGAGGAAGACACCGTGTCAAAACCATTTGATCGTATAACTGTAAACCCTGAAATCTGCATGGGGCAGCCTACCATCCGCGGAATGCGTATAACCGTTGCGTTTGTGCTCAAGCTGCTGGCTTCCAACATGAGCCATAAGGAGATCCTTGCGGCATATCCGGAACTTGAAGAAGATGACATCCTCCAGACTATCGAATACGCTGCATGGCTTGCCGGAGAGTATCACCGGCCTGTTCCCGTTTAGGGATGGAAATGAAATTAAAGTTCATTGCGGATATGCACATATCTCCCCTAACTGTTAAGCAATTACAAAAGGACGGATATGATATTGTCCGTGTCACGGACAAACTGCACGCAACATCCTCTGACAATGAAATTGTGCATCTGGCTCACAAGGAGCAGGCTGTAATTATTACTCAGGACCTTGACTTCTCGGCAATTGTTGCTCAAAGCGGGCTGCATGGGCCGAGTGTTGTTTCATTACGCGTTTCTAACGCCAAACCTGATATGGTCACCCGGATTCCATCAACAGTGTTACCATTAATTGAAACCGAACTTGCTGAAGGATCAATCGTATCAATAGATGAAAAAGAGTATCGCATTAAAAGACTCCCTGTGAAATAGGGGTGAATTATCAATTTCTACATTCCTGTCCGTCAATTTGAGAAATACTGCGTTGGTTCAATCATGTTGATTGAGTCATAGAAGTAAAGTTGGTTCAGTCTGTAAGCCTGACCCAGCAGCATAAAATATTTAATTAATTTAACAGGAGAATTCCATTGCGAAAAGTTAAGATAGTCTGCACCATAGGACCAGCAACCACTCCCCTGAAAGTCATCAATAAAATGGTCAGGGCTGGGATGGATGTTGCAAGGCTTAATTTCTCCCATGGATCGCACGAGCAGCATAAAGAAGCTGTTGAACGCATAAGACGGGTTTCCAGTAAGTACGGTTTGCCGGTTGCTCTATTGCAGGACCTGAAAGGCCTGAAGATCCGGGTTGGCAGGCTGAAGGGCGGTTCTGTAGTTCTCAGAAAAAACCAGACACTCATACTCACTACGAGGAAAATTGAAGGCAGCAGTGAAGAGGTCCCGGTTTCGTACAGGCATCTGGTAAAAGACGTAAACCCGGGAGACAGGATACTTCTGGATGACGGGCTGCTCCGGTTAAAAGTGACCGGCAAAGAAAAGGGAAGAGTCATCACAAAAGTAATTGAAGGAGGAATACTTAAAGAAAAAAAGGGCGTAAATCTCCCGGGGATAAGGATATCAGGCGAGGTATTCACCAGGAAGGACCGTGAAGACCTTGAATTCGGGATAAAGCTCGGTATTGATTACATAGCTATGTCGTTTGTGCAGACAGGTCAGGACATACGCAAAGTTAAAAACTGGCTCAGGAAAAGGAACGCGGACATCCCCGTGATCGCTAAAATCGAGAACAGCCAGGCACTTGATAATATTGACGATATAATTAAAGCCTCAGACGGCCTCATGGTCGCCAGGGGGGACCTCGGGGTGGAACTGCCCCCTGAACGTGTACCTCTGATCCAGAAAGACCTCATTGCACGGGGCAATGCAGCAATGAAGCCCGTGATAACTGCAACACAGATGCTTGAATCCATGACAGAGCATGCAACTCCCACCCGTGCAGAAGCTGCGGACGTGGCCAATGCCGTTCTTGACGGAACAGATGCGCTCATGCTCTCAGCTGAAACCTCCATCGGCAGGTACCCGGCAGAGGCCTTGAACATGATGGACCGTATAATCCGTTTTACCGAAAAGAGCAAGCCTTATAAGCACCGGCAGGACATCGTATCAAACAATTATGCCCAGTCCCTTGCAGAATCTGCCTGCTCTTCAGCAGCTGACATTAATGCAAAAGCCATAGTGGCCTACAGCCGCAGCGGTTTCACCGCGCTTCTCGTGTCGAAATTCAGGCCTTCTGTGCCGATAATATGCTTTACTGTTGATGAAAAGGTCCGCAGAAGGATGGGGCTTTACCGGGGAGTAAATCCTTTTGTCATGGAGTTCCCGGGGAACACGGATGAAATGATATCAGAATCGGAGCGCGCCCTGCTTGGTAACCGGCTTGTAAAAAAGGGAGATTCCATAGTCATTATAGCTTCTTCTCCCTTTTCACTCGGAGGAAAAACCAACATCATGAAGCTTCACAAGGTCGGCTACTGACCATCTTTGGGAGATACGGGGCTGTAGAAGTCCTTTAAACGGAATGCCTTGCTGAAAAATTCATTGGCCCTGACCATGTCCTTCTTTTCATAATAGGCATATCCTAAAAAATAGAGTACACCGGGCTCAGGGTTCTCACTGACATAAGCCTCCATTTTCTCAATAGCAGCATCCTTTTGACCTTTGTAATAAAGTGAGTAAGCCTCTTTCAGCGCAACTTCATTTGCGAGGCAGACTGAAACCGACAACAGTGAAACAATAATGAAAAGCGGAATTATAATTTTCATAGTGTCCTCCCTCTTATCAATATCCATACTTATATACTATATGATCGGTCCGCAACTATCAATCAATTGAATCATCCTCAACATCCTGCCCCTTGCTTGTTTTCAGGAGGGCCTCTTTCTGTTTCAGAATCAGATTTCTGTAAACGTCTGTTGCATGAATTGCAGGCACTGTACCCTCCTTGAAAAACTCTACCATCTTTTCCGTGGCATTAGTAGCGAGAAGACCTGTAACAGGGTCGATTACAGCGGTCACAATACCGTCCGGCACAGGGAATGCCCTCTTTTCAGCAGCCCCTCCGTCATAACTGGAAATCTCTGAAAGCGCCTCTGTCATGAAAGAGACCCATATGGGAGAGGCGGCCCTTGAGCCGGTTTCTCCGTGGCCCAGTGTTCGTGCGTCATCATAGCCGACCCATACGCCAGCAACCAGTTCCGGCGTATAACCTATAAACCATGCGTCCTTATACTCATTCGTGGTCCCTGTTTTTCCTGCTGCTGGCCTGTTAAGCGCCCTGGCCCTCTTGCCGGTCCCGTATTTGACCACATCCTCAAGCATTGAGGTTGCAAGAAATGCGGTCTGCGGACTGATAACACTCTGCCCTCCCGGAATATTGTTCTCAAGCACCTTGCCTCCGGAATCAACAACATATTTGACTGCGATGTGCGGCATTCTCGTCCCACCCCTTGCAAATACACCGAAGGCCGACGTCAACTCAAGAGGACTCACGCTCAGACTGCCAAGCCCAAGGGTAAGGTTCCGGGGGAAAGGACCTTCTATGCCCAGAGTACGCGCAAACTTGACAACCTTGTCAACACCGATCTCTTCAAGGAGTTTAATGGTGACTATGTTCCTTGAATAGGCAAGGGCCTCTCTTAACCTTGTGGCACCATGGAACTTGTTGTCATAATTCCCGGGCCTCCAGTCACCGTATTTAGCGCTCTCATAAACGAGCGGTTCATCTATAATTACGCTTGCCGGAGTAAAGCCGCTGTCCATGGCAGCAGCATAAATGATCGGCTTAAAGGCTGAACCGGCCTGCCGCCTGGCAGACATGGCCCTGTTAAATTCGCTCTCATTAAAATCATACCCCCCGGCAATCGCCCTTATATATCCTGTTGATGTCTCGATAGCAACAACTGCCCCCTGGACCAGGGGGTCCTGTTCAAGGGAAAAGACCGGCCTGCCTCCCTTTCTGTCTTTCAACCTGACTTTGATAATGTCCCCCGGTTTCAGGAAGGACGTTAGATTATATCTGAGTTTCCTTATCAAACGGCCCTTCGGATCGACCAGCCTGTCAGCCCACTGTGCGTCCGAAAGAAGGAGCTGCCCCACTATACCCATTGTCTTTACAGTCGCTTCATATGGGGACACTGTCAACACTGTTGCCGTCATAATGTCCCCTTCTCTCATCACGACTTTTTCAAAAGGGGCCAGCTTCTCGAGTTCCTCCTGAAGGTTTATCTCCTTATGTCCAACCGGCCCCCTGAAGCCATGTCTTTTGTCCAGGGCCAGCAGGCCATCCTTGAGAGAATTAACAGCTGCAAGCTGCATTTTCCTGTTTAAAGTCGTATAAACCTTGAGCCCGCCTTTATAAGTCATTTCCACGCCATAGGTGTCTTCAAGATGCTTCCTTATGTATTCAATAAAATAGTTGTTCGTATACTGTTCCTGCCTGGCGCTTGTGAGGTAAAGGGGCTGCTGATACGCCTCATCGGCCTGCTCCTGCGTTATGTAGCCCTCTTCCTTCATCCTGTTCAGGACTACCATCTGCCGTTGCTTGGCCTTGTCAAGGTTGTTGTAAGGTGTATATCTGCTGGGGGCCTTTATAAGCCCGCATAACAGGGCAGCTTCAGCGAGGTCTATCTCTGAAATGGACTTGCCGAAATAGGAGCGCGCAGCCATTTCAACACCGTAAGCGCCGTGGCCGAAATATATTTTATTAAGGTAGAGTTCAAGGATCTCCTCTTTTGTGAGGTTTTTTTCGAGCCTGTATGCGAGAGTGGCCTCCTTGAGTTTTCTTATGACGGTCTTTTCAGGGGACAGAAATACGACCTTTGCGAGCTGCTGGGTTATCGTGCTCGCGCCTTCTTTGATCCTGCCGGCAAGTATGTCTTTAAATACCGCCCTTAAAATAGCAAGATAGTCCACCCCCTTATGCTGCCAGAAACGGGAATCTTCAACTGCTACCAGGGCCTTTATCATGTGCTCCGGTATCTTGTCTATGGATACATATACACCTTTTTCTACCTTGAACTCTCCGATAAGTGTATCGTCATCCGCATAGATCCGGGTCGAACTGGCTGGCACGAACCCTTTTATTTCCTCTATGTTGGGCACTCCCCTGACAAGGGCAACCTGGGCGCCGATAAGAACGCCAATGATCACCACCAGTACCAGCAAAATGGATTTAACAATAAAACCTTTCATAAGGGAATATAATAGTCGTCCTTTGGATGAAGTGTCAATTTAATGAATATTGACCAAGTCTGAAGAAGGAACTAATATGTGGAATTTACAGACAAAACCTTACTCCTCGACAAGCGTTATGGCCTCAACCGGGCAGTTCTCTTCTGCTGCCTCACAGCAGTCCTGAAATTCACAGCCTTCAGGGTCAATGACCTTGGATATCCCGTCAATGACCTGGAATACGCTCGGGCATATCTCTTCACAGCTCCCGCATCCTATACATAACTCTTCATCAACAACTGGTTTCATAATACCTTATCCCATCTCCTCCATAACCGCAGCCGCCAGAAGCGGAAACATGATTTCGTGATGTCCGGTCAGGGCATATGAGTTCCCGCCTGTTATTACAGGCCTTCTAAGGACATTTTCCCTGCAGCGGTAATGCTGTATAAAGTCCATATTAACGGTAGTAAAATCCCGGACGTCATGTTTAAGATTTCTTGTTACAGCAATGGCCTTGAGAAATACCTCAGGCAGAATTACCGCTGAACCGAGATTGATATAAACACCGCCCCGCAGGTCAGATACTACAGAACAGAAAAGCTTAAAGTCCCTATGACTCCCTTCACCGATAGAGGCCCCGTCCGCCTGGGGATGCATGTGAATTATGTCCGTGCCTATCGCAACATGAACAGATGCCGGTATGCCAAGTCTTGATGCAGCTGCCAGGATGCTATGGTTCTTATACGGAGCACCACCTTTCAGAATGTGCTCACCGACAGACTGGCCCATACCATGGCCTTTTTTCACACCAGTATTAATCGCGTTATTGAGCACCTGCCCGGTCTCCCGGGCCATCCCAAAAGACCCGTCGCATAATTCCGAGGCAACATCCTCTGATGTGTGCCCTATCATGCTCAATTCAAAGTCGTGCACAATACATGCCCCGTTCATCGCAACCGCAGTGATGACTTTATTCTCCATGAGGCTGATAATGACCGGTGACAGGCCTACTTTAATCGGGTGTGCGCCCATGCCGAGGACAACCGGCCTGTCTTTCTTTCTCGCTTTAACAATCGCGGCCACTACTGCCCTGAAGTCTTTGGCGGCAAGTATGTCAGGCAGGCTGCTGATGAATTCGCTGAAGCTTCCTCTGCTGAACAGCTGTCCGGCTTCATCGAGAGCGACCTTGCTCTTTCTGGACTTTAACCCGCAGGTCTTTATGCTTCTTAATGATATAGGCTTATATTTCCTGGGCACACAAAAATATAACCTTAAGGTCAGGAATAGTCAAGAGAAGGGAGGGAGCACCCCTTGCATCTCCATCTGTTTCATGATAAATTCTCTAACAAGGGCATATGAAAAAAATTCTGATCATTACCGTCGCCGCAATCGCACTTCTTATCATCGCCTTTGCGGTGTTTATTAAAATCTACGTCACCCCGGAAAGGGTCAAGGGTTTTATTGTGCCTACAGCCGAGAAGGCCTTGAACAGAAAGGTACAGATCGGGGACATAGGCATCAGCATTTTCAAAGGCATCAGCCTCAATGATTTCTCAATTAAAGAAGCTGATCAGACCCGCGACTTTGTCAAATGCAAAGAGTTTGTCCTTAAATTTAAACTCCTTCCACTCCTGTCAAAACAGGTCATAATAGACGAATTAAAACTGGTCTCCCCGGTGGTTAAGATCGAGCGTGGGCCGGACGGCAAGTATAATTTTGAAGGCATCGGGAAAAAAGATGAGGGCGTCAAAGAAGAAAAACCGGATGAAGCCGGCGGGCTGCCTATCTCTCTGACAGTAAACAGGGTCGAAATACAGGAAGCTCAATTTTCACTGGCCGATGCCATGAAAGAACTGCCTGATGTCAAAAGCACGGCTGATATTGACATCAGCCTCAAAAGCACGGACAGCCGGAATATTTTTTCAGAAGGGACCGTGGACCTGAAGCTCGATGAAATCACCCTTAAGAAACCGACTGATAAACATATCCGGGACATCCCCGCTGCCCTCAGTTACGCGGTGAATTATAACCTGGAATCAAAAGACATCCGGGTAGACAAAGCCGACCTGAAGATACGGGAAATACTGGCATCAATAAATGGTGACATCAAAAACCTGAATACATCACCCACAGTCAATATCGGTGTAACCATCCCGAAGGTAAAAACCGCCGAGGTCCTGGCCCTGGCCGCCCTCTTTGCAGACCTGAAGGGACTCGGCCTGACCGGGGATATCGCGGCAGAAATTAAACTTGATGGCGAGATCAAAAAAACAGAGGCGTTAAAGGCAACCGGTAATATAGCCCTCGACAAGGTAGGTATTACGTACAATGCGATAAACGCTCTGCTTGACGGCAGTGTTAGATTTGACGAAACTCTGATGAATATAGACCTGAAGGCGACCCTTGATAAGAATACCGCGGAGATAAAGGGCTCTGTCAGGGATTATATGAAAGACCGGAAGATCAATCTCAATATATATTCAAGGCAGCTCTCTCTTGATACACTTATTCCGGCCGGCAAACCAGCAGACAAGACCTCTGACGGGGGCGGCAAGACCACACCCGGGAAACCCGCAAAAGAAGCGGCCCCGCCTGCCCTCAAGCTGACGGCTGACGGGGAAATCAGGATAGATTCGGCGGTGTACCGGAACATGACGATGAGCGACTTTCAGATGCAGTATGCATTCAGGAACAACAGGCTGGATATCCCCAGGCTTACAGCCAAAGCAGGGAAAGGTGCGATCAGGGTAAACTGTCTGGCCGATCTGTCAAAACCCGGCTACGCATATATCCTCTCGGGCAATGTCGACTCTCTGCATGCGGATGAAGTGGTCAACACCTTTTTCCCGAAGGCAAGAGATACAGTGTTCGGCCTGATCACCTTTAACCTGAAAATGAACGGCTCAGGCACCCTGCCCGAGAGCATAAAGAAAAACCTTGCGGCTGACGCGGACTTCAGCATAAAGGACGGGAGGCTTACAGGCGCCAATATAACAGAAGGCCTCGCACAGTTTCTCAGTATCAAAGAGCTTGAGACCATAGAGCTTAAGCAGGCAAAAGGGACCGTCCGCGTCATAAATGGCATCGCAGCTCTGGACACAATTTTCTCCTCAGATGACGTTGCCCTGGACCCAAAAGGCAATATCGGGCTTAACGAAACGCTCGATCTCGCGTTTGATCTTAAGCTTTCACCACGTCTTACAGACAAGGCGATGAGTTCCAAAATAGGCCAGTATATAAAAAGCGAAGAAGGCTGGGGCACGGTCCCCTTAAAAGTTTACGGGACATTTGCAAAACCCTCATATATGGTGGACATTGAAAAGGCGGGCAAACGCATAATCAAAAAAGAAGCGGACAAATATATTGACAAGTATCTGGACAAACAGAGCGACAAGAAAAAGAAGGAACTCGAACCGGTCAGGGACCTGTTAAAAGGGATTTTGAAATAGTGTCTTTATATAAACCACAGTTTGTGTCATTCCCGCAAGCCCCGAACAAGTCGGGACAGGCTCCGCGCGTCGGGAATCCTCTTGGAAAAAGATTCCGGACAGGCCGGAATGACGGACAAAGGCAATTTCTTAAAAAACTAAATAGCATCACCGCCTGCTGATAAACGAATCAATCTTTTCGATAAATATATCCCGTGAAACCAGAAACGCGTCATTGTGCCCGCCCTGAAGGTCCACAAACTCCTTTGGGCCGGGTGCACTGTCAAACAGCTTCCGGCCGAGCTCATAGGGCACTATTTCATCTGCAGTACTGTGGAAGTGCAGCGAGGGTACTATGGTCTTGCCTATCTTTTCGAGAGCATTAAATGATGTCCTGTACACAAATGCGGGGATAAAGGGATAATAGATTTTCGCCATGTCCTGAACAGACGTGAAACTGCCTTCAATAATTATACCGCCCAGTTCGTGTCCGGCTGCCAGGTCAACAATCACAGTGCCACCCAGGGACTCGCCATAACCGATGATCTTTTGAGGTGATACTTGCTTTTCATTGACAAGATAATCATAGACAGCTTCAGCGTCAAGATAGAGGCCCTCTTCGGAAGGACTCCCCCTGCTCATGCCGTAGCCCCGGTAATCAAAGATAAGTACATTTACATTAAGATCATTAAACATTTTGAGTTTGTCCATGCGGTGGCTGATGTTGCCGCCATTACCGTGACTGAAGATGAATGTGCCTCTCGGAGACACTGCCGGGATGTACCAGCCTGAGATCAGGACACTGTCTTTTGTTGTGATAAATACCTCTTCATAATCAAGGCTGATGTCACGGGGTGTGGCTTCAATATTTTTAAGGGGATAATAAAGGCTTTTCTTCTCTATAAAGCGGATGAAGAGAAAAAAGAAGACAAGAATTACCGCGGACGATATGATTATTTTCATGGGGCTTTAATAAATATGTAAAGTACCCCCCTTTAATTCCCCCCTTAGTAAGGGGGGACACAGAGGGGTCAGGGTATGACCTTATTCAGCGGATACTCGATGATCCCTTCTGCGCCGACAGACTTCAGTTTAGGAATAATGTCCCTGACAGTCCTCTCGTTGATCACAACCTCAAGGGCAAACCATCCGCAATCGGAAAGCTGTGAGATAGTGGGGGAATGCAGTGATGAAAGAAGGCTCATCACCCTCTTAAGGGAGCCCTCAGGCACGTTCATTTTCAGACCGACTTTCTCTTCAGCAGCAAGGGCCCCTTTAAGGAGAAGAACGAGGTTCTCCATCTTCTGCCTCTTCCATTTGTCCTTCCATGCCTTCTTGTTGGCAATAAACCTTGTGCTTGATTCAAGGATGGTTTCGATTATTCTCAGATTATTGGCCCTCAAAGAAGAACCTGTCTCTGTCAGTTCAACGATTGCGTCAGCAAGATAAGGGGGCTTCACCTCTGTCGCGCCCCATGAAAAATCCACATCAGCCTTTATCCCTTTCGACTTGAGATACTGATTTGTAAAACAGACAAGTTCTGTTGAAATGCGCTTGCCTTTCAGGTCTTTTACAGACTTTATCTTTGAATCATTCGGCACAGCAATGACCCACTTTACAGGCCTCAGTCCGCCCTTGGCATAATGAAGCTCCGCTACCTCATGAACGTCCGCTCCCTGCTCCAGAATCCAGTCCTTGCCGGTCAGTCCTGCGTCAAGCACCCCGTCATCAACATATTTCGCCATCTCCTGCGCCCGGATAAGCATGGCCTGTATTTCTATATCATCAAAGTCCGGATAATATGAACGTGCACCGACCGAGACATTGTATCCTGCCTTTTTAAATAATTTCAGAGTTGATTCCTGCAGGCTTCCCTTGGGGAGCCCCAGTTTTAATACCTTCTTCATCAGCTTACTTTTTCTCCTTATCCCTGTAAAAATAATCAGTCCTTATAATACAAAGAGACCGGGAATTATTCAAACATCTGTATTTTACACAAGGGCGAGGGGACCTCGCCCCTACAGGTTCTTCAATTGTTTTTACGCCTTATCCGCACCGTATTGCCGTGCGCCTCCAGGCCTTCGACATCGGCAAATGTCTCGACCGTATCGGCAAGCCCCATGAATCCGGCCTTGGAAAAATCGAGCAGGCTTGTGCGTTTGATAAAATCATATACTCCGAGGGGTGATGAGAATCGGGCAGTGCCCCCTGTCGGTAGC
This sequence comes from Nitrospiraceae bacterium, assembly GCA_003599025.1. Taxonomy (GTDB): domain Bacteria; phylum Nitrospirota; class Thermodesulfovibrionia; order UBA6902; family UBA6902; genus UBA6902. Next base: position 16,183 of record QZIL01000064.1, read on the forward strand.
GTGTGATTCGGTCCGGCCGAGTAATCACCCATCGGCTCCGGCGTCCATTTACCGAGAAAGATCGCCCCGGCGTTTCTTATCATGGGCAATAGCTTCGAGGGCGTCCTGGTCATGATTTCAAGATGCTCAGGCGCGATCTGATTTGCGACCTCAGCAGCCCTGTCAAGATTTTTTGTAATAATGATGGCCCCGTATTTATTAAGGGACTTCCGGGCAATATCTTTTCTCTTGAGCTTCTTTAATTGTACGGCAAGCTCTTTTTCTACCGCTTGAGCCATTATCATTGAATCCGTAATTAATATGGAAGAGGCCATCTCATCATGTTCCGCCTGACCGAGCATGTCAGCAGCAATAAATGACGGCTCAGCAGTCCTGTCTGCTATGATCAATATTTCACTCGGCCCCGCTATCATATCTATGCCGGCCTCACCAAATACCAGTTTCTTTGCGACTGCCACAAATATATTGCCGGGGCCGACAATCTTGTCCACTTTATTAATGGTTCGGGTACCGTAAGCCAGCGCGGCGACTGCCTGTGCCCCGCCGATCCTGTAGACTTCCCTGACCCCAAGCAGTTTTATGGCGGCTGCCACATATGGATTGACCCGTCCATCAGGGGTAGGCACGCAGAGGGCTATCTCTTTCACTCCTGCCACCTGTGCAGGGATGACATTCATCAGTACCGTGGAGGGATAGGCAGCCTTGCCTCCGGGCACATAGACCCCGACCCTTTCGAGGGGCCTGATTATCTGGCCGAGCGTTATGCCGTCCTTTGCGAACTTCCACGATTTTTCTTTCTGCCGCTCATGAAATGCCCTGATCCTTGCAGCAGAAAGTTTTAATGCTTTTAGAAATTTATCATCTGTTTTCCTGGCTGCTGCCTCGATCTCCTTGGCGCTGACCGAAAGCCGGATGAGTTTTAAAGAATCAAATTTTTCGGTGTATTTCTTTACGGCACTGTCACCATGTTTTTGAACATCAGCCACAATCTTTCTGACACTCTTTTGTATTTCATCCTCATATACTGACGTCGAGGCCCGTTTTTTTAGACTCGCTATAAATGCACCGGCCTGATCTTCTTTTAAAGTCCTCATTTGACCCTCCTGATCTTTGCCCCGAGGCCCCCGAGTTTTTCCTCAATGCACTGATAACCCCTGTCAATATGGTATACCCTGTCTATGACCGTAGTGCCCTGAGCAGCCAGTCCCGCTATGACAAGAGAAGCGCTTGCCCTCAAATCAGTTGCCATGACCTGTGCGCCTTTCAGTGTCTTTATGCCTTTGACAGTAGCAGTCGGTCCTTCCACCCTGATGTCAGCGCCCATTCTCCTTAATTCTGCAACATGCATAAACCTGTTCTCAAAAATGTTCTCAGTGATGACGCTTGTGCCGTCAGCAACAGCCATAAGGGCCATGAACTGGGCCTGCATGTCTGTCGGGAAGCCGGGATACGGCATGGTCTTGATGTCCTCTGAAGACGGCCTTTCCGGACCTTTTACAAACAGGGTATTTTTCTTTGCGCTGATCTCTGCCCCTGTTTCCCGTATTTTATTGATTAGAGCTTCATTATGCCCCGGATTGCAGTTTCTGATTTTGACTTCTCCGCCTGTTATTGCAGCGGCTGTAATAAAAGTCCCTGTCTCTATCCTGTCAGGGATTATTTTATATTTCAGCGGCCTTAGCTTTGAGACCCCGCTGATCTTTACAGTACTGGTGCCTGCCCCTTCTATATGAGCACCCATTGATATCAGTGCATTAGCAAGGTCAACAACCTCGGGTTCGCACGCGGCATTTTCAAGAATGGTCTGTCCTTCAGCAAGGGTTGCCGCCATCATCAGGTTCTCTGTCCCTGTCACGGTAGGTATATCAAAATATATCATGGCACCCTTCAGCCTCTTTGCCTTTGCGCGGATATAACCCCTGGAAAGAGTGATCCTTGCACCCATCTTTTCAAGCCCCATCGTATGCAGGTTGATAGGCCTCGCACCGATCGCGCAGCCTCCGGGCAAAGAGACCCTTGCCTCTCCTGTCCTTGCAACCAGAGGACCGAGAACAAGTACAGAGGCACGCATGGTTTTAACATAGTCATAGGGCGCCTCTATGGCCTCGATCTTCTTTGACTGAAGAATCACCTTCCCGTTTTCCTGATGATATCCCATTCCCAGGTGCGCGAGGAGTTTGCCCATGGTCGAAATGTCCCTGAGCTGCGGGACATTGGAAATTACATTTTCTCCTGAACTGAGGATGGATGCAGCCATAACCGGAAGGGCCGCATTCTTCGCGCCGCTTATTGAGACCTCGCCTGATAATCTGACGCCGCCCTCGATCTCTAACTTGTCCATCTTCCCTGAATGATCCTTTCTATACCGGCGTAATCTTTGTGTAGTCCGATATTTAAATACCCTGCTTCTTTCATCATATCTGCCGTATCATCAGCGCATCCTTCGCCGAGTTCGAGCATAAGTATACCATTGGTTTTCAGAAACTTTCCCGCCTGAGAAATAATTTCCCTGTAGAAATTCAGCCCGTCAGCCCCACCGTCAAGTGCGCCGAATGGCTCCCACTCCCTTATCTCGGGCTGAAGCGTTTTGATATCGCCTGTCTTAATGTACGGCGGGTTTGAGATGATCAGGTCGAACATCGATGCAGGGCCATCCAGACTGTTAAGGGGTTCCAAAAGGTGTCCCCTGAAGAATGCAACATTGTTGATTCTGTTCAGATCAGCATTCCTTTTTGCAAAGTCCAGTGCAGCCTCTGATATGTCAGTCCCATAAACATGCGCCTCCGGGAATTCCTTTGCCAGCGCCAGCGAGATGCAGCCGGAGCCGGTACAGAGATCCAGGATTCTTACCCCCCCTTCACCCCCCCTTACTAAGGGGGGGACAGTGGGGGGGGTGCTTCTGATTTTTGACTTTTGGCTTATGACTTTCTTTATTGCTAGCTCCACCATCAGTTCTGTCTCCGGACGGGGAATGAGGACACCTCTTCCCACGAGTATCTTCATTCCCATGAATTCACAATGTCCCGTGATATACTGCAGCGGTTCCCGCTTTTTCCTCCTGCAGGCAATGTCATTGACAACCCCTGTCTGTTCCCCGGTCAGCTCAGGATTGTGCGTGAAAATATCGGAAAGCCGTAATCCGAGCACGTGGCTTACAATGATCTCGGCCTCTTTATCCACGGCTTCAATACCGCATGCTACGAGTATGCTGGATATTTCCCGTATTTTTTCTAACGCTTTCATTTTTTATTGGCGTTCAGCACTCAGCCTTCAGCTGTCAGCTTTCAGGTCGTAAGCCGGTTTCATTATAAATCCGGCTCACTCATATTGACCATATGTCATTCCGGCGGCTCTGTCCGTCCTGCTTTTGGCTTGTCTGTAACCTGTCTTTTTATTATGTATAGTTACCAAATCGATTCCCGACAAGCGGGAATGACTGCCTGATGAATGTAATAGTTTTGCAACAGCCTGTCTGTTTATTCGTTAGCTGATTGCTGAATGCTGACAGCTTATTACAACGCCTTTAATTTTTCTGCCTGAAAATAAGTGGCAAGGCCGTCAATGAGCTCATCAAGTTCGCCTTCGAGGATTGCGGAAAGCTTGTGGAGGGTTAGGTTTATTCTATGGTCTGTTACCCTGTTCTGCGGGAAATTGTAAGTCCTGATCCGTTCGCTTCTGTCGCCGGAGCCGACCTGCGTCTTTCTCTCTTTGGCCCTTTCCTTTTCCTGGTTCTCTATTTCAAGTTCATATAACCGGGAACGTAAAACCTTGAGGGCCTTTTCCCTGTTCTTTATCTGTGACCTGCTGTCCTGGCACTGTACAATAAGACCTGTGGGCTCATGCACAATTCTGACAGCGGAATAGGTTGTGTTTACGCCCTGTCCTCCCGGACCTGAGGCGCAATAGGTGTCAATCCTTAAATCCTTTTCCTCTATCTTCAGGTCAACTTCTTCTGCCTCAGGCAATACCGCTACAGTCGCGGCAGAAGTGTGGATCCTTCCGGATGTCTCTGTGGCAGGCACCCTCTGTACCCTGTGAGTGCCGCTCTCGTATTTCATGCGGCTGTACGCCCCTTTTCCCTGCACCTCAGCTATAACTTCCTTGATCCCTCCGACACCGGTGGAACTCATGTCCATTATTTCCACTTTCCATCGTTTGGTCTCTGCATATTTGGTGTACATCCTGAACAGGTCAGCTGCAAACAGCCCTGCCTCATCACCGCCTGTCCCGGCCCTGATTTCAAGTATGATGCTCCTGGAATCACGCGGGTCTTTGGGCACCAGCATAAATTTAAGCTCATCCTCAACCTGCGTCTTTTTAATTTCCAGTTCTTCAAGCTCGAGCTCCGCAAGCTCTTTCAGACCGTCATCTCCGCCCGCAGATAATATCTCATCAGCCTCGCGTATCCCGGACAGGATTTTTTTGTATTCTTTAATCTTCCTTACAATTTCCTCTATTTCAGACTGCTCCTTTGAGTATTTCTGGCTCCGGGTATAATCTGAAAACACCTCCGGGTCTGACAGTATTTTTGTCAGTTCATTATATTTGTTCTCGATTTCTTCCAGTTTATCCAATAACATTGCTTCTGTCCCCCATTGGTCCGGTACGGCCATGGTCCAGTTTAAGGACCTCATTCAGTGCCTTAATGGCCACTTCTATCTGATCGAATGACGGGACCCCGGTAGTAAGTTTCTGGAGCCAGAGTCCGGGCATCGCCATCAGCCGGACAAGAGGATTGTCAAGCTTCTTCGATGAAAACTTGATAAATTCATATGACAGACCCGCAATAAGCGGCATCAGCACAAACCTCGACAGAAATTTATCAATAAAAGGCCAGTCTTTTGGAATAAGCGAAAAGACCAGAACGCTAAGCAGCATCACCATAATAAGAAAACTGGTGCCGCACCTTGGATGCAGTGTACTGTATTTGTCCGCGTTTTCAGGCGTCAGCTCATCTCCGGCTTCAAAGGCATGCACCACCTTGTGTTCTGCCCCGTGATACTGGAAGACCCTTCTGATGTCCCTGCTCATGCTTATTGAAAGTATATAAACAAGAAACACCAGGACCCTGAGAAGCCCGTCCACGAGGTTAAAAACCAGAGAGCTTTGATTAACGGACTGAAACACTATTCCCAGAAGCTTTGTCCCGTACAGCGGCAGAAGAAGAAACAGACTTATCCCGATAACAAATGCAAAAAAGACCGTAAGGAACATCGAAAAAGAAGATGGCTTCTCCTCCTCATGGCCTGATGCCTCCGCAGAATACATCAGTGCCTTTATGCCGATGGCAAGGGCCTGAAAAAGGGCGACCACCCCCCTTACCAGCGGCCACTTCAAGGGCCTTGCAAGCTCACGGATGTTTTCTTTTTTCAGGACAATGTCCTTATCAGGGGTCCTAACAGCAACTGTGTAGAAATTGCCTGACCTCATCATGACGCCTTCAATTACTGCCTGTCCGCCGATGTCACCCATTTATTCTCCAATTATTAAAGACTGATACATTCATACGCTATACTTCGTCACTCCGGCCTGTCCGGAGTCATTCTATTGAAGGATTCCCGACAAGCGGGAATGACAGCATTCAGCTTATCCAGGTTGCCACTATAACACCAATAAAAAAAGGGAAACCGCCTCTCTTCATTTACAGATGCGCGTTTCCCTTTTAAGCTAAGCTACTTGTTCTTTTTTCCGTATTTCTTATTGAACTTCTCAACCCTTCCTTCAGCATCAAGCAGTTTCTGTTTGCCGGTGAAAAAAGGATGACATTGAGAACACATATCAACATGTATTGATGCCTGAGTGGACCTTGTTACAAACTTCTCACCGCAGGCGCATACGGCATTTACTTCTTTTGTTTCTGGATGAATTTTCTCTTTCACGATTACCTCCGGATATTAAATATAGCAGAGAGGGAAGAAATTTTGCAATACTATCCAAAGCGGATTAATCTTTAAGCTAAAAAAAGTATTTATCCGCAGATCAGCGCAGATTATCACTGATTTATCAAAAGGTTTACTGTTTTTGCAACTAGCCAGCTTGTGTGCCTATATCATGAATATCTGTGTCGTTATCTGTGAAATCTGTGGATATAACCGCTGTTGTCAGGAAAAACTTACCCTGAAATTTCTCAGCCTCAGGGCGTTGCTCACCACCGTAACCGAAGACATGCCCATGGCCGCGGCAGCGTACATGGGGTTGAGCAGTATCCCGAAGAAAGGAAAGAGGATGCCTGCTGCAACCGGTATCAATATCACATTGTAGGCAAAGGCCCAGAAGAGGTTCTGCTTGATGTTTGTTATCGTCGCCTTTGACAGGGCGATAGATGTCACAACACCCTTCAGATCACCGCCGATAAGCGTAATATCAGAGGCCTCCATCGCAACGTCAGCACCGGTGCCTATCGCAATGCCCACGTCAGCCTGGGCAAGAGCAGGTGCGTCATTGATCCCGTCACCGACCATTGCCACTATTTTATTTGCAGCCTGCAGCTTTTTGACTTCCTTTGCCTTGTCTTCCGGAAGCACCTCAGACAGCACCCTGTCAATGCCGACCTGCTCTGCTATGGCTGCAGCCGTCCTCTTATTGTCACCGGTTATCATCACGGTCTCGACCCCCAGTTTTTGAAGGGCCTTTATCGCTGCTACTGAATTCTCCTTCAGGGTGTCGGCAACAGCAACAACGCCGATAGCCTTTCCGTCAACAGCCACATACATCGGGGTCCTGCCTTCCCCGGACAGTCCGGCTGCTTTTTCCGCCAACGAGCCAATATTTATATTCTCATCATTCATTAATTTCTCATTGCCGAGAAGCACGTTCTTTCCTGCTATCACTGCCTTTATTCCGTGTCCCGGGACTGCCTGAAAACCAGTGGGGTCTTTCAATTCAATATTTTGTTCCTTTGCCTTTTTCACTATGGCATCTCCGAGAGGGTGCTCCGAGCCCTTTTCAGCAGACGCGGCATAAAAAAGAATTTCCTGTTCACTGACCGCTGACCGCTCGGCACGAGTCGATCCCGACTGACCGCTGATCACATCTGTTACAACAGGTTCGCCTTTTGTTAAGGTCCCTGTTTTATCAAATACAATGGTGTTTATCCGGTGAGCTGTCTCAAGCGCCTCTGCCCCCCTTATCAATATGCCGTTTTCTGCGCCTTTGCCTGTGCCGACCATGATTGATGTCGGCGTAGCCAGTCCAAGGGCGCAGGGGCAGGCAATAATCATCACAGCAACAAAATTCAGCAAAGCGTATGTCAGGGCAGGTTCAGGCCCGAACATAAACCACACAACAAACGTAATGGAGGCAATCCCCATTACCACCGGCACGAAGACAGAGGCAATCTTGTCCACAAGCCTTGCGATAGGAGGCTTTGAGCCCTGGGCCTTCTGCACCAGGTTTATGATCTGGGAAAGCATTGTGTCCCGTCCCACCCTTGTCGCCTCAAACCTGAATGAACCTGTTTTATTTATTGTCGCGCCGATCACCTGGGCTCCGGCATTTTTCTCTACTGGAATGGATTCCCCTGATATCATCGACTCATCAACAGATGAATGCCCCTCCTTCAATATACCGTCTACAGGTATTTTCTCCCCCGGCCTGACAAGGATAATATCTCCGATTTCAACGTCCTCTATCGGAATGTCCTTTTCTTCACTGTTGATAATGACCCTTGCGGTCTTCGGCTGGAGCCCTGCGAGCTTTTTTATCGCCTCAGAGGTGCGGCCTTTGGCACGGGCCTCGAATAATCTGCCGAGCAGTATGAGAACAATAATCGTGGCTGCTGTATCAAAATACACATGCGCCGTATACCCCTCTATTTCAAAAACAGACGGGTAAAATGTCGCGGTCACGCTGTACACATATGCTGCTGACGTGCCGACTGCGATAAGGGTATTCATGTTGGTTGTCCTGTGGCGGGCTGCGGCAAATGCGCCTGTATAAAACTGCCACCCTACCCAGAACTGCACCGGTGTCTGGATAAGGAACTGAAGCAGGAAATTGACCGGCTGCGGTATATCGACAATCGCTGACAGCCCGATCTGCTCCCATAACATGAGAACAAAAATAGGCACCGTCAGAACAATGCCAATTATCAGTTTTGTCCTGAGCTTACTGTATGCCTCTTCTCTTTCCCTCTTTTCCTTTTCAACCGGGTCCTCGCCCGGCTGGACCTCCACAACGTCATAACCGGCATCCCTGACCGCCTTTTTAAAATCCCTGATACCTGCCTGCACAGCTGAATATTCAACAGTCGCTTTTTCCGTGGCAAGGTTTACAGAGGCTGAAAAAACACCGTTTACCGATGTCAGGGCGTCCTGTACCCTTTTTACGCATGACGCGCAGGTCATGCCTTTAATGGGTATGATTATCGTTGATACAGAAACCCCGTAACCGAGGTCCTTGATCGTTTTAATAAATTCATGCACCGAAGTCTCGGAGGGATTGTAAAACAGCGTGGCCTGCCCGGCAGCAAGATTCACCGAGGCATTCTCAACACCCTTAAGCTCTGAAAGGGTATTCTGCACCCGCGATGAACAGGAGGCGCATGTCATCCCGGTGACAGGGAGGTCTATCCTTTTGGATCCAGGGGGGTCTTTCTCTTCAACAGTCATTATACAAACCGTGTCCTTTATCTTTTAATAAGACTTGTCAGTTAAATTATATTTCATTACCGGTACATAATCCACCACAGGAATTTACATATCGATAAATTCAATATTATTAATTAACTCGAAAATAAACCTCTTATAATATATATTATTCGTTAAATGCCCGGACTGAAATCTTTATAACCTTAAGGAGAGATATGGCCAACCACAGGGTGAAAAAGGGTACGTTGAAAACGTCTGACAAGGTATCCAAAAAAGCCGGCCTTCCGCCCGGCACACCTGTCCACGTAGGTGAAAGAAAGACCGAACGTGTCAGGATTACTGTTCTCGACTATGACGAAGCGCATTACGAATTCAGGGAAGTCACACAGGTTGAAGAGTGTTTCCAATACAGCGATAAACCCTCCACAACCTGGATCAATATTGACGGCCTGCACGAGGTTGCTCTTATCGAACAAATAGGCACCCATTTCGGCCTGCACCCCCTTATTATCGAAGACATCCTCAACACAAGACAGCGGCCGAAGATGGACATCTTTGCGGACTATATATTTATCGTGTTGAAGATGCACAGCTATAATGCTGAGGAGAGGCAGATTGATACAGAGCAGGTCAGTCTTGTCCTTGGTAAAAATTTTGTACTGAGCTTTCAGGAGAGAGAAGGCGATATATTTGAGCCTCTGCGCTCCAGGATAGGCAACTCCAAGGGGAAGGTCAGAAAGGCAGGGGCCGATTATCTGTTCCATTCGATCATAGATTCCGTGATAGATAATTACTTTAAAGTCCTTGAAGGCATCGGCGAAGAAATAGAGGATGTGGAAGACAGCCTTATAGAAAACCCTTTACCTGCTACCGTACAGAAAATACACAACTTGAAAAGGGAGAGCCTGTTCCTGAGAAAATCCGTATGGCCGCTGCGTGAAGTTATTGGCAACCTGGAGCGGGAAGAATCCCCTCTTATTAAAAAGGCTACGCGGATATACATAAGGGACCTCTACGACCATACGATACAGGTCATTGATACCGTTGAAACATACCGGGACATCATCTCAGGCATGCTCGACATCTACCTCTCCAGTGTAAGCAACCGGATGAACGAGATCATGAAGGTCCTGACCATATACGCAGTTATATTTATCCCTCTCACTTTCATAGCCGGTATCTACGGTATGAACTTCAATACGCAAAACAGCCCGTTCAATATGCCGGAGCTGAACTGGTATTTCGGGTATCCCTTTGCGCTGAGCCTGATGGCTGTCATAGGGATAGCCATGCTGATTTATTTCAGGAGGAAGAAGTGGCTGTAGAGTACAAATATTTAGATACTGTCAGCGAGTTAGATTCAGAGCGTTACAGAGTTGCATAACCGATAAATCTCCGGGAGGACAAATAGAAGAAAATAAGCTGGCTGTCGTTTAAGGGAAAAAGGAATTAGCATTCAACACGTTTTTGGGGCCTTATTTTCTTAACTTATGTAATGAAATGAATAAGAATATAAAACAAATCAGCAATCCGTTCTCATCCGGCGGCGGTGGGAATAATTTCGAGACGAATGTCCAGGCAGCATTTGTTGCGATGATGTTGACAGGTGGCATGGTACCTTGTTTGCCTGCATGGCCCATTAGAAAAATTAAACTTCAAGGAAAATATACGGGTTTTGATACCGACGATCTGATTGTATTTACTAATAGCACTGACGGTAAAAAGGGAAGAAAACTCCTCGGTCAGGTCAAGCACACAATCAGTATTACTGCAAGCAATAAGGTATTCGGTGAAGTACTCCAAGCTGCCTGGAATGATTTCAATAATCCTAGAGTATTTACAGAAAAATCAGATGCGTTTGTACTTATTACAGGCCCCTTGAGTGTCTCAGATAACAATGATGTTCGGACAATTCTCGAGTGGGCTAAAGATTCAGAGAATGCTGATGATTTTCTAATAAAGGTTAACAGGGCCAATTTCAGTAGTAAGACAAAAAGAAACAAGTTGCGGGTTTTTCAAAAGCATTTAAAGAATGCTAATGATGGGGTTGACCTTTCAGATGATGAGCTCTATCGATTCATGAAGAGTTTTCATTTACTAGGATTTGACCTCGATATAAAAGCAGGGGTTACACATTCATTGCTTCAATCTTTGATCTGCCAATTTTCTTCGGAAAATGTTCAATCCATATGGGCACAGATCATCGAAGAAGTTCGGTCGGCAAATCAAAACGCTGGAACTATCATAATAGATTCCCTGCCTGAAGAGCTTAGATCCGTATTTAAAAAACGGACTGTTGAAACAATCCCTCTTGACTTAACCCGTACACCGCCGGATCAAGAGATAACAGACTGGAATACTATTACCTATGCTTCCGCACTTGCGATTGCAAGTCTTCTGGGCTCTTGGAATGAAGGGTCCGATGCTGATAAGGAAATAGCGGGACAACTTGCTAATGAAGAGTATAAAATCTGGATCAATAAAATGAGGGAAATTATACAAAAGCCGCAAAGCCCTCTAATGCTAAAAAATGGAAAATGGTCAATTAAGGGGCGATTGAACTTGTGGCAAAAAATAGGGCCAAGATTGTTCGATGAACAATTAGACCGATTCAAACAGTGTGCTGTAGATGTTTTGAGAGAACCTGAACCAAAATTTGAGCTGCCTCCCGAAGAACGATATGCAGCAAGTATCCATGGGAAGGTATCCCGCTATTCCGAATCATTGAAAAAAGGCATGGCTGAGAGCCTTGCCCTTCTTGGTAGCCATCCTCAATATTTTAACCATTGTTCGGCTGACAAGGCAGAGGCTATCGCTATACTTGCAATCAGAGAGATTTTTGAAGAAGCAGATTGGATTCTATGGGGAAGCTTAAACAGCGTGCTGCCGCTTTTAGCTGAGGCGTCTCCAGATCAGTTCCTTAATGCGGTCGAAAATGCTCTAATTCAAAAACCATGCCCATTCAATGATTTGTTTGCTCAAGAAGGAAATGGCATTACTAGTGGTAACTATATAACCGGATTGCTTTGGGCACTGGAAACACTTGCATGGGATGAACAATATTTAACGCGTGCAACCGTCATTTTTGGGGAACTGACCACCCTTGATCCAGGTGGCAACTGGGCGAATCGTCCTGCCAATTCTCTCTCAACAATTTATCTTCCCTGGTTTCCACAGACAACTGCACCCATTGAGAAGCGCAAAGTTGCGATTCAAACGCTTCAAAAGGAATGTCCAGACGTTGCCTGGAAGTTGCTGCTGTCTTTATTACCTAATCAGTCTCAGACATCTATTGGCTCGCATAAGCCAGTTTGGCGATGGAAGATTCCGGAAAAACAGTCAAAGGAATTTAATGATCAGGAATATTGGGAACAAGTATCGTTTTACTCAGACATGGCTGTTGAAGCAGCGAAAGATGATTTATCCAGGCTTACCGAAATAATCGAGGATATTAGCGATTTGCCGCAACCTGCATTCGATAAACTTCTTTCATATCTTGAATCTGCAGAACTAACCGGCAAGCCGGAAGAAGATCGCCTCCCGTTGTGGTTGAAGCTTGTCGATATTATTGCAAAAAACAAAAGATATTCAGACACAAACTGGGCACTAAGTCCTGAACTGATAGGTAAAATCAACATAATTGCCGAAAGTATTGCTCCACAAAACCCATTGAACCTATACCAGCGGCTTTTCAGTAATAGGGATTTCGATCTGTATGAAGAAAATGGCAACTGGGAAGATCAGCAAAAGGAATTAGAGGAACGGCGCAAAAATGCAGTCCGGGATCTACTGACAAGGCATGGACTTAACGTAGTGTTTGATTTTGTAGAAGATGTTGAGTTTCCACGGCTTGTTGGGCTATCTTTAGGTGCCGTTGCTGAAGATAATGTTGAGTTAGTAATGCTTCCGCATTTATTGGAATCAGAAAACAATAAGCTTACCCAATTTATAAGTGGATTTATCTGGAGTCGCTACCAAAACCAAGGCTGGACATGGGTTGATCAGACCAAAATATCGGACTGGTCGACGAAACGGATAGCACAATTCCTTATTAACTTGCCTTTTACTAATAAAACCTGGGAGCGTGCTAATCAACTATTAGCAGATCATGCCGCCGAGTATTGGAGCAAGGTAGCTGTGACACCATATGAAGCAGAAGGAAGACTGGAAGAGGCAATGGATAGATTAATGGAATACAACAGACCAAATGCAGCTCTCAGCTGTTTATATAGTATGATTCACAATAAACAGCCATTCGATCAGTCTCGAACGATCAAAGCACTGCTTGCAGCAGTCAGGTCAAACGAACCGCCTTATACAATGGATGTGTACCACATAGTTGAGATTATCAAGATATTGCAAAATGATCCTGAGACTAATCCCGATGATCTGTTCCGGGTCGAATGGGCCTATTTATCACTTCTTGAGCAGGATAGAGGCGCTTCTCCTAAGCTATTGGAGCGTCGTTTAGCATCTGATCCGGAATTCTTTTGTGAAATTATTCGATTGATTTATCGATCAAAGGACGAAAGTAAAACAGGAAAAGAACTTACTGAGGATCAGACAGCCATTGCTACTAATGCATTCCGACTGCTTCGTAAATGGCAAACGCCTCCTGGACTGCAGACTGATGGTAGTTATTCAGCGGATCAGTTCAGTAAATGGGTTGATTCAGTTAAAAAGGCATGTTTAGAGTCAGGTCATCTTGAAGTGGCACTTTCTCATGTTGGCACTGTTCTTATTCATTGCCCACCAGAGCCCGGTGGTCTATGGATTAATAGCTCAGTAGCCGAGGCTTTAAATGCCAAGGATGCAGAAGACATCCGACGTGGCTTTCGTCTTGGAATATTTAACTCCCGTGGTGTCCACTGGGTTGACCCTACCGGAATGCCAGAAAAAGAACTTGCAGCCAAATATAGGCAAAATGCCAGTGATGCTGAGAACCATGGATATCAGCGATTAGCAGCAACTATCAGGAGTTTGGCTGATTCATACGATCGTGAAGCTGACCGCATTATTGACGACCACAAGCATGATGAGGAGTAATCTTAAGGAACCTCAATTGTCCCCATCTCAATCTCCTTTATTATCCGCCTTTTCAAAACTCCGATAGAAACATCATAGCTCTTAATTAAATTGCCCGCAATCATCTCAATTACATACTCCTGATATGACGCCTTTGGAAGATCCTGAGATCTGACGAATTCGATTTTCTGCATCATTGCCTTTATCTGTTCACGGAAGTGCTTAAAAAGAAACTTTCTTGGTACCAGCAACAATCCGCCAAATGCATAAGCCTGATATTCTAACCAGCCATACGCTTCATCATCTACCCGGTCAATAAATTCCTTCCATGCAGCAACGCTTAACGGCCTGATATTCTCCATCAAATCCTTATGTATTACGTAGTGTCCTATCTCATGAGCAAGGGTAAAATAATATCTTGCAAGCCTATTATTGTAAATATACTCATCAACATAAATGCTCTTTAAATCTCCGGAAATAAATCCCTCGATATCAAAAGTGCGCTGCAAGTCGGGGAATGGAATGATATCTATCCCCAGTTTGAATTCTACGATCTTTTCAATAGGGACAGGCAATTCATTATCAATACCGTAATTGCTCAGAAAGTTCTCGGCATACGTATTAATTTTTTCGTACGAGAGGATAGGAGGTTGAAAAGCTGGTTCGGTCATCTATACTTTTTTAATTTCTTTCGCCAGCTTATTAAGTTGTTCCTTATTGAGTTTTTGCCCTCTTAAAGTTCTAAATACCAATGGCAGCTTTGATAATGCTTCCTCATCGGATAGTATCTCTTCAGGTATCCGACCGGCACTTGCATGGGCCAGGTCAAAAAACTCATACCAGTCGTCAGATCCTTTTTTAATTCCCAAACATTTCGCATAATGCTCCAACTTCCCCTCAGTCGGCGGTTGTAACAGGCCCCTCTCAAGCTTACTGATATTCCCGGGATCAAGACCATTCTCCAGGCAAAACTGCCTTAGCGTTTTGTCCATCTCAATCCTCTTTTTTTTGAAAAATTCCCCGAAAAGACTGCTTCCCATAATTGCACCTCCCCCGTTGTTATATTATTACAACACATCAGAGGAGTATTGTCAACCTCCCAAATGTCATCATATCATTTACATTTATCATTAATAATTTGGCATACTATTACCGCGATTAAAAAGCCGTTGTTAATATTACAGAAAAAGCAAAACCAGAGGACCGCCGTTTGACTGACCGCAAAAAAACTGTAGCAAAGGCCGCAGGCAAGATGTCCCTCGCCACCTTGATAAGCCGGATACTCGGTTTTATAAGGGACATGATCTTTGCCCTGTATTACGGCGCAAGCGGCGTGACCGATACCTTTTTCGCGGCCTTCAGGATACCCAACCTGCTGAGAGAGCTCTTTGCAGAGGGTTCGATCTCATCCGCCTTTATCCCCGTCCTGACAGAGTACCGGGAAAAACACGGAGAGGAAGAGGCAAGGCGGCTTGTCAGGATAGTGTTTACATTCATCAGCATTGTTGTGTCCGTGATATGTCTGCTCGGCATCTTGTTTGCCCCTGCCATTGTCACTGTCATCGCCCCGGGGTTCCTCAAAAATCCGGAGCAGTTTTCTCTCACCGTGCTTCTGACAAGGATAATGTTTCCCTTTCTCCTGTTTATCAGTCTGGCAGCTCTGGTGATGGGGTCTCTGAATACAAAGAAGGTGTTTTTCCTCCCGGCACTTGCACCTGCTGTGCTGAATGTAGTCCTTATCGTGAGTATCGTCTTCTTTGAATCAAGGACGAGTGAGCCTATCATGGCGGCCGCGATTGGCATAATGATTGGAGGTTTTGTCCAGTTCGCCTTTCAGCTCCCGGCCTTTTTCAAAAACGGCTACAGCCTCGGTTTTGACGCGGCATTTAAGCATCCGGGGCTTAAAAGGATAGCTGTCCTGCTCGTCCCTGCAACGCTTGCCCTGTCAGTAAGCCAGGTCAATATCGTTGTCAGCAACATCCTTGCTTCATATCTTCCGTCAGGCAGCATTACCTATCTTTTTTATTCGATGAGGCTGATACAGTTTCCCATCGGGATATTCGGGGTCGCGATGGGTATGGCGATCCTGCCGACGCTTTCCGAGCACGCGGTAAAAGGGGATTTTGACAAGTTACGGGAGGATTTTTCGTTCGCTCTGAGGCTCCTCTTTTTTATAACGGTCCCGTCCATGGCAGGTCTCATATTCCTGAGAGAGCCTGTAGTCAACATACTCTTCCAGAGGGGTGCATGGGACTATGCCGCAACAATCGGGACTTCCCAGGCGCTGATTTTCTATTCACTCGGGATATGGGCGATTGTCGGGGTCCGGGTCGTGACAGCGAGCTTTTATTCGATGCAGGACACAAAGACCCCTGTGAAGATCGCGGTCATCGGCATGACATCCAACATTGTCCTGAGCCTTTTGTTGATGGGGCCCATGAAACACAGCGGGCTCGCACTGGCCAATGCAGCCGCAGCGTCCATCAATTTCACCATCCTCTTTTATATGTTAAAGAGAAAACTCGGCCGGATAGATGCACGGGCCATCATCACCTCTTTTATAAAGATTGCAGCAGCATCTACTGTTACAGGCATAATATGCTGGCTGATTATCAGAGGGGACTTGTGGACTCAGGGAGGCAGAATTCCGGAGAAGACCGGGATACTGTGCAGTGTAATCGTGCTCTTTCTCGCTCTTTATGCAGGTATCATGCATCTGCTCGGGAGTGACGAGCTTAAGTATCTTATGTCAATGAGGAA
Source organism: Nitrospiraceae bacterium (assembly GCA_003599025.1). GTDB lineage: Bacteria > Nitrospirota > Thermodesulfovibrionia > UBA6902 > UBA6902 > UBA6902. The sequence continues at coordinate 32,556 of QZIL01000064.1, forward strand.
AAAGAAGAGGTGAGCTGTTGAATGCTGCCCGACAAAGGAACGAATAGCGTCATTCCCGTGAACAGACTGTGTCACAATAGCGAAAATGCATGCATTGTCATTCCGGACTTGATCCGGAATCCAGTCCTTTCAAGGTATTACAACCCTCTGGATCCTGAATCCCCGACAAGTCGGGACAGGCAAGTTCAGGATGACAATTTTGACACAGTCTGGAAAGCGGGGATACAGGCAGTTATAAAGAACTGGATGCCCGATTAAGGATCTCGGGCATAACAGATAATGTTCTACGATGATTTCCAAATAACATTATTACCCGCCCACAAGATAATCCTCACATATTTACTTTCGTGATGACCCCATGGAGTTTCTCCGGAGGGAACTCATAGAATTTTATAAATGTGGGAGAGATTCTCTTGATGAGCGAGAATATCTTCCAGAAGATATTTTTAGCGGAAATGTCCTCCAGCCCGTAATAGACGGCCCGTTCATCAATACCCGCTTCCCTGAGGATCTTCTCTGCGGTCACGACTTCCATATATCCGAACTGTATCTCAAAGGACCTGATCCCGTAAGCCATATTCTCCCTGTAAAAACCGGTAATACCGAAAGGGTCGTTCCTGCCGACTATAGAGACAAAGACGTTGTCTTCATAGATAATCCCGTGAGAGAACATTGTCTGCGTGATATATGCAGGAATGGTCTTTACGTCCCTTATGAGAAAGAGGGCAGTGCCTTTTATGAGAGGAGAGGTTGCGTAAGTCTCTTTGAATTTCGGTATGAATTCCTGAAAAGGCATAAACTTCATGGCATGGTAAAGCCTCTTCTGGCCCCGTGTATAAATGAATATCGTGACAAGCGGGATCATTGCGAGAATTATCGACCAGTATCCGCCGTGGGGGATCTTGTAGAAGTTGGCGGAAAGATACATGGCATCGACTCCTGTTATCAGAAGCGACAACAAAGCGAGTCCGTGTTTTTTCTTGAAATAGAAAATACTCGTCATCATAATGCCTGTAATGGTCATATCACCGGTAACCGCCAGCCCGTATGCCGCGGCCAGGCTGGACGATTCCCTGAAAATCAGCATGATAAATAAAACTGCGCCAAGCATAAACCAGTTGACCGAGCTTATATAAATCTGGGATTTTCTCTCGATGGACGTATAATCTACCTTGAACATCGGCATGAGCCGTGTTGTTACAGCCTGATAGATTATTGAAAACATCCCGCTTATCATAGCCTGTGAAGCAATAACCGTGGCCATGATGCTAAGCAGAAGAAAGGGAATGTATATATCTTTGGCATAATGAAAGACCATTTCAAACAGAACATTTTTGGCCTCAGGGTGCCTTAGTAAAAATGACCCCTGCCCGAGGTAATTGATGACGAGCACAACGAAAACACCACCCCATGCATTCCTTATGGGCTTTGCGCCAAGATGCCCCATGTCCGCAAAAAGCGCCTCACCTCCGGTTGCGCATAATATGACCTCACCCAGCACAATAAATCCCATCCATCCGTGTGTTAAGATGAAATTAATGCCGTAGTACGGATTTAAGGCTTTAAGCACGAGCGGTGCTTCAAAGATCGAGACTATACCGGCAACAGCAAGCGCTGTAAACCACACACACATAATAGGCCCGAATGCACCTGCCACTTTTTCCGTTCCCCTGCTCTGAATGGAAAATAAAAGGACTGCGATGAACATGGCAATAATTACAATGGAGGTCCTTGATATGTGCTCAAGCCCCGGTATCAGCATCAGACCCTCTACAGCACTCAGTATACTGATGGCAGGGGTGATGACGCCGTCGCCCATAAGAAGGGAAATCCCCACTAATGGCAATACCGCAACAAGGACCCCCTTTCTGGACTTCATGAGGGACAAAAGCCTCTCTCTCAGAACTATCGTCCCGCCTTCCCCGCGGATGCTGAGACTCATAGCCAGCCATGTATACTGCAGGGAAACGAGGACCACCATCGTCCATACCAGCAGTGACATAATCCCGAGGATGTTATCAGCCGTGGGTTTAAGGAAGAGAAATACTACGGTTACTGTATAGATAGGACTGGTACCGATGTCTCCGAATACAAGTCCAAGTGCTTTTATAATGCCTTTCATAGTTGACAGATGGTCCCTTTTTTACGATTTTCTTCAGGTCATACAATATCGCATTTCTGAGTCGTAAGGCAAGGCAGCAAACCCGGGACCTTAAGTAAAGCCGGCAAATCCAAACAAGATTTCCGGCACAGCAGCTTTTCTGATAATATTAGATCAGACTTAATAATTATTTTATAAGCAGGAGGCTTATTAAATGCTAAACGATTTCCATATAGCAGAAGAAGTCCCCGGACTCTACAAGGTGGTCCCGCTCAATATTTTCAGGCGTACACCCGGCGTATATTTCGATAATGTACCTCTTAAGGCTTTTCCCAGGATTGACGCGATCGACAGGGTAATCCATGTCAGCAACGCGATTTCTCCCGGTCCAGTAGGCGATATAAAACGTCCCTGGTACATGCACACACATCAGGAAGACAACCTGATAGTGCTGTACGGTACGCGTTTTGTTGAGCTTTACACCAGACGGCACGGGCGTATCGAGCAGTTTAGTGTCACTCCTGAATTGATAAAAAAGGGGGATAAGGTAATCTTTGAAGGGGCGGCGATGCTGTGCTGGCCTAACACTGTTTTTCACCGGGTACAAAGCCTTGAAGAGGGCTCTGCAGCCGTCAATTTTGCGGTCCATCACGAGGGTATCGACATGCGTACGAACTTCAGCATTTATGACGTGGACACTGCAACCGGGAAATTCCGGGTCATACGTGATGGTCATCTTGATCAGCCGGTAAAAGAATGAGTGAAAATTATCTAAATGACCGGATTACAGATCCTGTGTTATGATCCTCACATCGTCACCTTTGTAATGACCCCGTGGAGTTTCTCCGGAGGGAACTCATAGAATTTTATGAAAGAAGGCATGACCCTCTTGATCAGGGAAAATATCTTCCAGACCGGGTTTCCAGCCGAGATGTCTTCGAGCCCGTAATAGACCGCCCGCTCATCAATCCCAGCCTCCCTGAGGATATCATCTGCGGCTATAACTTCCATGTAGCCGAACTGTATCTCAAAAGACCTGAGACCCGGGGCCATATCATCCCTGTAAAAACCTGTGATCCCGAACGGGTCATTCCTGCCGACAATAGATACAAAGATGTTGTCTTCATAGATTATGCCGTGAGAAAACATGGTCTGTGTTATGTATGAAGGGATGCTTCTGACGTCCCGGATCAGAAAAAGGGCTGTGCCTCTTGTCCTTGGAGAGGTGGCGTAAGTCTCCTTGAACCTGGGGATGAATTCCTGAAACGGCATAAAATTCATCACCCTGTACAGCCTCCTCTGCCCCTGAGTATAGACAAGTATCAGGGAAAGCGGGACCATCGCCAGTATTATAGACCAGTATCCGCCGTGGGGGACCTTGTAGAAGTTCGCGGAAAGATACAGGGCATCAACCCCTGTGATGAAAAATGAAAGCAGCGAAAGCAGCGGCTTTTTTCTGAGATAGAAAATCCAGGTCATCATGATCCCGGTTATCGTCATTGTTCCGGTGACAGCAAGGCCGTACGCAGCAGCAAGACTGTGTGATTCCCTGAATTCAAGCATAATGAATACAACAGAGGCGAGCAGACACCAGTTGACTGATGAAATGTATATCTGGGACTTTCTTTCAGTAGATGTGTAAGCAACTTTCAGGGGAGGCATCATACGTATTGTTATGGCCTGAAAAATAATGGAAAACATCCCGCTGATCATGGCCTGTGAAGCGATTACAGTAGCCGTAATACTCAGAAGCAGAAAAGGCACATACAGGACTTCTGCATAATAAAAGACCATTTCAAAAAGAATGTTTTTTGACCCGGGATGACTTAACAGAAACGCGCCCTGTCCGAGATAATTCAGGACCAGTGCGGCAAACACCGTCATCCATGCCTGACGAATCGGTTTTGCTCCGAGATGTCCCATGTCCGCGTAAAGTGCCTCTCCGCCTGTAGCACACAGGATAATTTCACTGAGCGCTATATACCCCTTCCATCCGTTTTCAAGGAGAAAACTGATCCCGTAGTAAGGGTTAAAGGCCTTAAGCACCTCAGGGGCCTCTAAGATAGCAATCAGGCCGAATAAGGCAAGGGCAATAAACCATACGCCCATGAAGGGGCCGAAGGCAACAGAGACTTTTTCTGTCCCCTTACTCTGTATTAAAAACAGGGCCACTGCTATTAACACTGCGGTCGCTACTATGGCGTTTCTTGATATGTCATGAAATCCCGGTATTAATAACGCGCCTTCAACAGCACTCAGTATACTGATGGCAGGGGTAATAACACCGTCTCCGATCAGAAGCGATATACCGGCAAAAGAAAGCATTGTGACAAACAATGTCTTTTTTTTATTTGCAACAAGGGGAGACAGGATCTCCTTTAGCACTATAGTCCCGCCCTCACCTCTAATACTCAGACCCATGGCAAGCCAGTCATACTGAATAAAAACAAGCAGGACAAGGGTCCAGATTATCAGACAGAGTACACCGACAATATTATCAGCTGTGGGCTGAAGGAGAAGAAATACTACGGACAGCGTGTAGATAGGACTTGTGCCAATATCTCCGAACACAAGTCCGAGTGCTTTAATAACACCCTTATTAATTTTAGCCATTGCTCTTCCAAAAGCCTGCGAGGTTAGCTGACGGGCTCGGGCAAGGAAGTGCCCTATCCTGTAAAGGAATACGCCCCGAAATTTGGGTCCCCCGCGTCCATTCTCTGAATGGACCTCGGCTGCTATGTTGATCTTAATCTACTCCCGGCAAAGCAGATTGTCAAGCAGCATAACTTACCAACACCGGATATGTATTGACTTCCTGTGAAAAGTAGTTACAATTACAATATAAAAGGGATTTATTAACCGCAGCAGTTAAGGATAGACCGCATATGGAACGCAGGCATTTAAACAGGACAAGGGTCAGTTTCAAATCCGAACTTATAGCGCGTCACATGCGCTACAGCGGACGTATTGAAAATCTTTCAGAAAACAGCCTGTGCATGTCGATAGCACCTATGAAAACACCCCTGACCATCCCTCGGGATACGACCTTTATCGTGAAATTTGAAGGCACCAAGGGAGACATGCATGAACTGCAATGTAAAGTCGTCAGGCCCTACAGACTCTCACCTGACAAACCTGCCAGTGATATTGGGATGGAAATTATAAAGCGTCCGCCGGAGTATCTGGATTTCATAAAAAAGCTGAAGAGATAATCCTCTCAGGATCATTTCCCCTCCGCGTAATATTCCATATCAAGCAGTCTCCTTTTTACATCAACACCTGAGGAGTACCCGCCTATAGAGCCGTCGGATTCTATCACCCTGTGGCAGGGAATTATGACAGGGACGGGATTTTTGGAGAGCGCCCTGCCAACTGCACGGACCGCAGCAGGACTTCCTGTCTTTGCAGCTACCCACTTATAGCTTCTGGTTTCTCCGAAAGGGACTTCCATAATTGCAGTCCAGACCTTTTTTTCAAAGTCAGTCCCTGTGAGAAATTTGATCTCCTGATTAAATACGCAGGGGACGCCGCCGAAATAGTCTGCCAGCTCTTTAATAAAACTCCCGGGGGCAGCTCCCTTCTTGTAAGGCACACGCTCAGGCTTATCAAAGGAAACTCCTGTCAGCTGCCGGCCTGAAAATACCAGATACAGCGTCCCGACAGGACTGTCGAATACATCATAGCAAAGAGAAGGCTTGCTCATGTTCCACCCCGGGTTTCCGCAGACAAGGAAGTCTGTGGAAGAATTTCTATACGACATCTTTAAAAAACAGCCAGTAGACAGCAGTCAGTAGTCAGTAGTCAGAGAAAGAAAAACAAAGTTATTGCCCCTTAGCAAAATATAATAAGTAGTTTGTCGATTATAGAAATGCTGGAACAGATTTTCATGTCTGCAACCATATAAACAGAATTTCCCCTGACTAACCCGGTACTATGACTGGACCCGTTTTACATCAATGACCCCGTTAATGAGGGACAACTTCCTGATTGTCTGATCAAGCTGCTTTTTGTCCCTTATTTCAAGAATAAAATTAAACAGCGCCTGTTCTTCAAAGGTTGCCGAGGCCTCCAGACGGTTTATATTTATATTGTTTGTGGAAAGGACAGCGCTTAACTCCGCAAGCAGTCCCCTCTTGTCAACAGTAAGCACCTGCACTTTAACCGTATAAGTGGAATCACCGCCTGTCCACTCCACATCCACGAGACGGTCCAGATCGACCGTATGAGTGTCCAGAGTAGGACAACCGACCTTATGTATGGAGACCCCCCTGCCTCTTGTCACAAACCCTGTTACCTTCTCTCCCGGAAGCGGATAACAGCACTTTGCACGGTGGAACATTATATTGTCAACGCCCTTGATGGATATGCCTTTTCCTTCCGGTTCCTTTCTGGCCTCCTTTTTCGGCAGGACCTGTTCTTTTTCGACCTTTTCAGTTTCGGGCAGCAGCTTGTTTATTATTTTGTGGACCGAGAGCCTCCCGTACCCGATAGCTACAAGCAGGTCTTCATAGGTGTTGATCCGGTACGGTCTGACTATGTCCAGGATTTCCTTTGATCTGGCAAGAGCAGGACTCAGGTTATATCGCCGGAGGGCCTTTTCAAGTAGTTCTTCACCAAGGGCCAGGCCTTTCTTCCGCTCTTCCACTTTAAGCCACTGTTTTATCCTCGCCTTTGCCTTCTGGCTTATAACAAACTTCAGCCAGTCCCTGCTCGGTGTGTGGCCCTGTGATGTTATGATTTCGACAGTGTCTCCGTTCTGTAACTTGTACCTTAACGGGACAATCCTGTTGTTTACCTTGGCCCCAGTGCACTGATGTCCGACCTGCGTATGAATATTATAGGCAAAATCAACGGGCGTGGAATTCTGGGGAAGCTCCACAATATCACCTTCCGGGGTAAATACGTAAACAACACCTGTAACAATATTGCCTTTGACAGCCTCAAGAAATTCCCTGGCATCAGGCGTGTCCTTTTGTGATTTAATGAACTCCCGCAACCAGGAAAAATATTTATCATCCAGTTTGTCTGCATGGTCGGCTTCCTTATATTTCCAGTGGGCCGCAATCCCTTCCTCGGCAATCCGGTCCATATCTTCAGTCCTTATCTGAAATTCAACCCGTTCTCCCTTGGGCCCTATGACAGTCGAATGCAGAGACTGGTAAAGGTTGGATTTCGGCGCACCTATAAAATCCTTGAACCGGCCGGGCACCGGGGTCCAGAGTGAATGTATAAGGCCCAGGGCTGCATAACAGTCTGCCTGGGTATCGGTTATGATCCTGATAGCTATAACATCATATACAAGCTCAAAAGGTATTTTCTGCTTCTGCATCTTCTGATAAATGCCGTAATTGTGCTTGACCCTGCCGAAGACCTTGCCGCGAATAGAAGCTGCGTTCAGATGTGCCTCTACTATTTTTATGACTTCACGCAGGTAGCCCTCCTGCTCCCCTCTTTTCTTGGCGACCTTTCTGACCAGTTCATCATATATATCAGGCTTTAAAAACTTGAAGCTCAGGTCTTCAAATTCCGATTTCAGCCAGCCTATACCAAGCCTGTTTGCAAGGGGTGCGTATATCTCCTGGGTCTCACGGGCTATCTTCTCCCTCTTTGCTGAAGACAGATATTCCAGAGTGCGCATATTATGGAGACGGTCGGCAAATTTAATTAGGATGACCCTCATGTCTTCAGCCATCGCAAGAAACATCTTGCGGAAGTTCTCGGCCTGCGCATCCTCGCTTGTCCTGAATTCCATTCTGGCAAGTTTTGTCAGACTCTCAACAAGAAATGCAATATCTTCTCCAAAAAGGGCCCTGATATCTTCGACTGTTGTCTCTGTGTCCTCAACCGTGTCATGCAGCAGTCCAGCGGCGATAGAATTCGTGTCCATTTTCATTTCACACAGTATCCCGGCCACGGCAAGAGGGTGCTGAATATAGGGGGCGCCCTCTTTTCTCTTCTGCTTGAAATGGACCTCATTCGAAAAGGCATAGGCCCGCCTCAGGAGGTCGGCATTCGCCTCCGGATTATAAGTGATGACCTTGTCTATAAGGGCATCAACAGTATTTATGTCTCTTAATACAACCATGAATTTATTATACACCTAACCTTGAAAACCATGAAAATATTGAGGCTATATGATATTAATGCAATTAAATTAAAGAACAAAAGGGGTCAAGGAGTCAAGGAGTCAAGGGGTCAGGATAAAATCCCTTTTTAGTAGTCAGTTTTATTTTCAGACTAACACTTGAAAACGGACAATGACATTTTTTTCTTAATTGAATCCCTGGCCCCTTGAACCCTCGAATCCTGAAGACACCTACAAATACTTCTGTATTTTGTTTTTGCCGTAGGAATTTGAAGATTTGAATTATTAGCTGCGCGGTCTTATGCCCTTTAGCTGGAGTTGGAGATTTTTTGATCCGTTCCACTCATTTACCCCGAGGACAAAGGCGATATCCAGGGATGAGGCACTGCCAATGCATTCAACCTGCTTTCCCATGCCGAAGCCGATTGTGTCCATGCTGAGATTGTCCTGCCTGAGCTGCATCTTGAGATGATTGCTGCCTACAATTTTCTGGCTGACGATGTCTATGCCTTTAGCGCCGAGTACAGGCTGCCTGTTTGACTCACCGTAAGGTTCAAGCAGCGCCAGTTGATTTGAGAGGCTGAAACTTAAATCAGAGAACCTGACGGCGGCCTCTATTTCCAATACAGGGACCATATCCTCAGGTGTGAGTTCATCTTCCACCTTCCTGCATATCCGGTCCCTGAACGCAGGAAGATTATCCAGCTCAAGCCTGAGCCCGGCAGCCTGCCGGTGCCCTCCGTAACCAAGCAGCAGGTCAGCGCAGCCGGCAATCCCCCTGTACAGATGGAAGGGCGGGATGCTTCTGGCAGAACCCTTGGCAATATTCCCGTTAACTGAAAAAAGGAACACGGGCCTGTAATACAAATCCACCAGCCGGGACGCAACTATGCCGATTACCCCGGGATGCCAGTCAGGGGATGACAGGACAATCGCGGGGCCGGGGTCGTCCGGCTCTATCATATCAAGTGCTGTTTTTAGTACATCTGCTTCAATCTGCTGTCTGGTCCTGTTCTGCTCCTCGAGAAGATGAGCAATGGCATCTGCCCTGCCCCTGTCCTGTGTAAGGAAAAGTTCGACTACCTCCCCTGCGTCATCAAGCCTGCCTGCTGCATTGATCCTGGGTATAAGGCTGAAAGAAAGCGCACCTGCGCGGCTGCCTCCGTTTACACCGGCAGACTCTTTCAAGGCCAGTATTCCGGTCCTTGCAAGACTGTCATTGATCCTCTTGAGCCCGTATGTGACAAGGACCCTGTTTTCCCCGGTCAGAGGCACAGAATCAGCAATGGTCCCGAGGGCAACGAGATCCAGGAGGTCCTCCATTTGAAGGTCATCTCTTCCCATGTCCTGTACAAGGGCCTGGACCAGCTTAAATGCGACCCCCACTCCCGCAAGATATTTAAAAGGATATATTGAATCGATTCTGTGGGGATCAACTACCGCGACTGCAGATGGAAGCGTCTCAGGAGGTTCGTGATGATCAGTAACTATAACATCCATTCCCAATGCTCCGGCAGCAACCACCTCAGCCTCAGAGCTGATACCGCAGTCAACTGTAACAATGAGGTCTGCCTTCATGGCACTTGCCTTCTCAATGCCTTTACTGCTCAGGCCATATCCTTCGGTTATCCTGTTGGGTATGTGATAGCAGGTCTTGAGTCCCAGCGCATTAAATGTAGAGACAAGCAGCGATGTGGCTGTTATCCCGTCCGCGTCATAGTCACCATGAACAAGGACAGTTTCATCCCTGTCAATGGCAGACCTGAGTCTGTCAACAGCAGCCCTCATGTCCGGCATGAGAAAGGGATCATGGATTTTTTTCAGCGACGGGTAGAGAAAGTCCTTTATTGCCCCGGCATCTTTCATGCCGCGGTTCACCAGTATCTGGGCCAGCACCGGGGAAATGGAAATCTCTTTTGAAAGGTAAGCCAGGAACTCCTGATTGGTTTTGCTTACAAGCCAGTTACGATGCATGTATTACAAATTGGTCCGCAGATTTCACAGATCGTATGGAATGCTGATTAGGCCACATACCGTTACGGACTTTTAATGGATTGAATATTTATAACAAATCCCAAATGCTGGTCATTAAGCGCAGGAATTTATTTTTTCCCCATTGCCACGTCTTTGCCAAGCAGCAGTACGATAGGGCTCGCCACAAAAATCGAAGAATATGTACCAACGATTATCCCCAGCATGATCGCAAGGGCAAAATCGTGGATCACTTCACCGCCAAAGGCAAATAGTGCGGCTGCAGAAAAGAATGTTGTCAGGGAAACTATAATAGTACGTGAAAGCACTTCATTTATGCTCTCGTTAATGACCTCAACTGTAGATTTCTTTAGCCTGGACCTCAGGTTCTCCCTGATCCTGTCAAAAACCACCACTGTGTCGGTCAGGGAATATCCGGCGATCATCAGAAGGGCGCTGACTACAATAAGATTAATCTCTTTGCCCATCAAATAAAATATCCCGAGGACTGCGAGCACATCATGGAATGTAGCTACAGTTGCCCCGATACTGAACCTGAACTGGAAGCGTATCGTGATATAAATGAGAATGCCTATTATCGCGGCTATGACCGCCCACAACGCGTCGGTCCTCAGTTTTTTCCCGACTTTGGGGCCTATCTCAGTGGAGGAATCCACTACCATGCTGCTTTCAGAATACTTCTGTGATAAGGCCGATATCATTTTTTTGGAAACGTCCCCGATGTTCTCCTCGCTTTTTTTCGTGCTGATCAGGACCTTGTTTTCACCCGGCAGGTCCTGAAGCTCCACATCAGATATTCCGCCGCTCAGTAAAGCCTGCCTCACATCTTTGAGCGGGACACGCTCATTGAACTTTATCTGGACCGCAGTGCCCCCGGCAAAATCAATCCCCAGATTTGCAGCGCCCCTTGATATCTGGATTACGGTGAACAGTCCAAGAACTGACATAATAGCAGTCAGGGCAAGTGCATAGTACCTCTTTCCCATGAAATCTATTTTCGTAGCTTTAAGAATTTCTATCATATGCTGAGCTCTTTCATTTCCCTTCTGGACGATATAATGTCAAATATTGTTTTTGTACCGACAAGGGCAGTAAAAAGGTTGATGAACACCCCTACCCCCAGGGTAACTGCAAAACCCTTTATGGGACCTGTCCCGAACTGAAAAAGGACCACTGCTGTAATCAGCGTTGTAACATGAGAGTCAAAGATGGTCCAGAAGGCCTTGTCATAACCTGAATCTATTGCCGCCCGTGGTGTCTTGCCCAGCCTGAGCTCCTCACGCATCCTCTCGAACATGAGCACATTACTGTCAACCGCCATCCCAATGGCAAGTATGATACCCGCTATGCCGGGGAGGGTGAGGGTCGCGTTAAAGGCAGAGAGTACCCCAAGCAGATAAAGAATATTAAGGACCAGCGCAAAATCCGCAATCATGCCCGCCATCCTGTAATAGATGACCATAAATACTACGACCAGTGCAGCGCCGACAAGACCCGCCTTGACACCCGCGTTTATGGAGTCCCTGCCGAGTGAAGGGCCTACAGTCAGGTTTTGCAGCATCTTAAGGGGTGCGGGAAGCGATCCGGACCTGAGCACTATCGCGAGGTCCTTTGCCTCCTGCATCCCGAAGGAACCGGAAATCTGGGCATTGCCGCCCGCGATTTTTTCCTGAATTACCGGGGATGAATATACATTGTTGTCAAGTATGATCGCGAGCCTCTTTTTGACATTATTAGCAGTGACCTGTTCAAATAGCCTTGACCCTACAGAATCAAATGAAATTGACACATAGGGCTCGTTATATCTCTGGTCTATGTTCACTCGGGCCTCTGTAAGAAACTCTCCTGTCAGGAGCGCATGTTTTTTCATAAGGTAAACTGTCAGTGTCTCTACCCCGGTCTCCTTGTTGCGTTCCCTGCCGAAAAGGATCTCGTCCCCCTCAGGGATCTGCCCTGCAAACTGTTCCAGAATCTTCGGGGCTTCAGAGGGCAGAATAGAGCCCGGGAGCTGCGCTGCCACAGGGGACTCGTCATCAAGGAGTTTAAATTCGAGTATTGCGGTCTTGCCCACAAGCTCGATAGCACGCTTGGTGTCTTTTATGCCCGGAAGCTGAATGACTATTTCATTGCCGGATTGTGTGTGGATTGTCGGCTCTGTTACACCAAACTCATCCACCCTGTTTCTGATCGTCTCGAGAGCCTGTTCAACAGAAGATTCCTTGATCCTCTTGATCTCCTGTGCATCAAGATTGTATACGATCTTTCCCTCAGAAACGGATTCGAGGCTGAGGTTCGGGAACTGCTCTGAAATCGTCTTTTTAACTGCATCTGTATCCGGAGATACGATAATATCAGGGCCTTTTTTCTCTGCCCGGGCTTCGATCTTTTTCTCATTAAAGGTATTTGCAAGGCTCGATGTCAATCTCTCGACCGTAACGTCCACTGCCTTGTCACCGTCGACTTCATATACGAGGTGCACACCTCCCTGCAGATCAAGACCGAGTACGATCCCGTATTTCTGAAGCCATTCGGGAAGTGCGCCTTTAAGTGTGGTAGAAGGAAGGTAAAATATTACCGATAGCAATGTTGCTGCAGTGATCAGTGAAAGACGCCAGAAAAAATTTTTTTTCACCTGGGAATTACTCCTTGGTCCTGAGGCCGGCAATGTAGCCGCGGTTTACCTTTATCTTTACGTCGTCCTTGACACCGACCTTAAGGGTCACGGTCTCAGTATCGATATCTTCGATAAGCCCGTAGATGCCGCCATTAGTCATGACCTTGTCGCCTTTTTTAAGGTTCTCGAGCATCTGCTTATGCTCTTTTGCTTTCTTTGACTGGGGCCTGATAAGCAGGAAATAAAAAATGACAAAGATCAGTATCAGAGGCAGAAAAGACTGAAGCATGGCAGTCGTACCCTGGGGGCCTCCTGCGTTACCTCCCGGCTGTCCGGCCATTGCATAGACTGTAGCTGTTGATCCTGCAACAATCAGTATCGAGAACAAAAGCAAATTTAAAGAATACGCTATATAATTATTGATCCGGCGCTGCACACGGCCAGTTTTTTGAATGAACCGGTTCGACATTACACATCCTCCATGTATTTATTAGTATTAAAAGACTTGATACTATAACTTTTCAGAGTTTTTTTTATCAAGATACAAATACCCATTAGTTATAGGAGGGGCAAAACAACCGGAGTTATCATTCCCGCAGGCTTCGCGTGTCGGAAATTCTCCTGAAAACAAAAAGAAAGATTCCCCCGAATAAGTCGGGGCAGGCTCCCAGGCCGGAATGACGGCCATTCCCCCGGAAACTGACGGGTTACAAAGAAGTGCCTGACGCGGACTGACGCATCGGACCCCTGCCCTTGCAGAGTGTAATTTGCCTCACTTTTGGGGGAATTGCCGCAATATTCAATTAATGTTTGAAGACGATATGTTAACAGGCTTCATATGTAAAACAGCATCTCGTCTTATTAATATCGGATTTCTCATGCCTGGTCAACAATGGCATGGTAATTGCTGTATATTTTATGTCTTATTTCCCGGTATCCATAATTATTAGCTTAAAGCAGTATGCGCCAGCATATCAGATAAGTAAGGCTGCCTGATAAGTAATGATGCAGGTCTGAATTAATCCGGATCAGCCGAAACCGGACAAAGCATACAAAAAAGGAGGCAGTTTAAACTGAAAATATCAAGACGGGAGTTCATAAAATACTGCACAATGTCTGCCGCAGCACTGGGATTAACATCTGCGCTGGGCCCCCTCGAAAAAATATTGGCGAGTACTGACGGCCCTCCTATAATATGGCTGAAGGGGGCAGGCTGCACCGGCTGCACAGTATCTCTGGCTAACCTTATATCCGGCAGTGCTCCGGTTGATGTTGGTGATCTGCTGATCAATACAATAGACCTGGTTTATCATCCAACATTGATGAATGCGTCAGGAGAGCTTGCAACCCAGACCCTTAACAATGCCGCTGCCGGGACATTCGTGCTTGTGGTCGAAGGCAGTATTCCTACCATGTTTAACGGCAGGACCTGTACCGTGTATGAACACAATGGTCTCCCTGTTACAGCCCTCTCAGCTGTACAGTCTCTTGCACCTATGGCCGCGAAAGTATTGGCCGTTGGTACATGTGCGTGCTTTGGCGGCATTCCCGGGGCCATGCCTAACCCAACCGGGGCAAAAGGAGTATCAGAAGTTACGAGCGTATCACCCATTAATATTCCGGGATGCCCGCCCCATCCTGACTGGATAGTATGGACAGTCGCCCAGCTTCTTGCGGGCAACACAATAACGCTCGACCAGTTCAGCAGGCCAACCGCCCTGTACGGCACAACTGTGCACAATCAGTGTTCAAGGCAGGATTCAGAATGGGCAACTTCCTTAAATGACGCCGGCTTGTGCACTATCGGCCTCGGATGCAAGGGGATGCTGACCTATGCAGACTGTCCGACCCGGAAATGGAACAATGGAGTAAACTGGTGCGTCGGGGCTGATTCCCTGTGCCAGGGCTGCACACAGCCCGGTTTCCCGGACCTGTTCGCCCCGCTCTTCAGCACCAGAGGAGTGGCCCCGAACCACTGGAATATTAATCCGCCCCGAAACACATGCACGGGATGCCACTGATCCAGGGGCAGCTGCAATTAAAGATTAGCATCAGGATTCCGTTTTTTTAGTGTCAGGAGACAAGAATGGCAATTATCACAATCGTTGATCCGGTTACCCGTATAGAAGGGCATTTGAAGGTCCAGGTGACCATTGATACTGTCGGAGGTGTGCAGCAGGTTGTCGATGCTCAGTGCAGCGGGACCCAGTTCCGGGGATTTGAACTGATACTGCAGGGACGGGACCCTCTGGATGCTCCTTATCTTACCGAACGCATCTGCGGTGTCTGCCCTGTATCGCACGGTATGGCGTCAGTGAAGGCCCTGGAGAGCGCAGCAGGCCTGACTATTTCTGCAGACGCAAGGATACTGCGAAATCTGGTACTTGGCTCAAATTTTATTTCTTCCCATATTCTTCATTTTTATATCCTGGCCTCTCTTGATTATATTACTCCTCCACCGGGCGCTCCGTGGAACCCTTACTGGGATGTGGATATAATGAGGGACCCCAGCCTGCTGCAGATTGCCGGCAACTTTGTACCTGCTGTTACCAAACGCAGAGAGGCCCAGGAGATGCTTGCAATATTTGGAGGTAGGATGCCCTCACCTCCGGCGTTCGTGGCAGGCGGATTTACTACCAAACCTTCCAGCAGCATGATTGACTCCTTTTCCTCTTATCTCAATAATCTGATTTCATTTATAAATGTCAGCTATATTCCGGATGTCCAGCTTCTGCAGTCTGTATATTCAGATTACAGCAGTATAGGAAAAGGGCCCGGCAACCTTCTGTCATACGGTGTGTTTGATCTGGATGATACTGTCAGTCCCGACAGGCTCCTTAACCGTGGTTTTGTTTTCGACTCGATGCCCGCGAGTGTCCAGCCTGTTTCAGCAGATAAAATCAAAGAGCATGTCACCTATTCCTGGTACGACGATTCCACCAATAATCAGAATCCTGCTAACGGGAGTACCGTTATCGTTGACCCCGCATCAAAAACAGACGCATACAGCTGGCTCAAGGCACCCAGGTACCACGGCAAGCCGATGGAGTGCGGGCCCCTTGCCAGAATGTGGGTTAACGGTGATTACCGGAATGGTATTTCTGTTATGGACCGTCATATGGCCCGGGCACTGGAAGCCCAAAAAGTCGCTAATGCCATGATCGGATGGCTTGGCGAACTTACAACAGGCGGGGATGTTTATACCACTTATAATACACCTTATGGCGCGCTGGGGACCGGACTCACCGAGGCACCCCGCGGGGCCCTCGGTCACTGGGTGCAAACCACTGTTGACGGTTCTTCTCCCCTGCTCGGACCGGCCATTGAAAATTATCAGGTAATAACTCCGACCTGCTGGAATGCCTCACCCAAAGACGCACGAGGCAACCGGGGGCCTATTGAAAGGGCACTCATAGGAACAGAAATTTTAGACCCGGCACAGCCCATTGAGGTGCTGCGCATCATCCATTCATTTGATCCGTGTCTTTCCTGCGCTGTTCATGTCATGCGGCCTGAAGGAGAGCCAGTTGTCATTGTAAATGCGGGGGGAAGACCATAGCTATGAGTACACTCATTCTCGGCATAGGCAATCTTCTTCTCTGTGATGAAGGCATCGGCGTTCATGCAGTTCGCGCACTTCAACAGGAGAACCTGCCGCCGGATGTCATAACATTTGAAGCAGGGACTGCCTTACTCGACGCACTTCCTGAAATCGGGCGGGCCGAACATATCATTATCATTGACGCAATGAGGGCCAACCACGCGCCCGGAACAGTCTATATTGTTCCGCTGGGTGAATGCGTCAGGCCTGAATATACTGCGTCACTGCATGGGTTCGATATGCAGCGAGTACTGTATCTTGCAGGCAGGACCTCCCCTGCAGATGCAATTGTAATAGGGATAGAGCCTGCCAGGATCGGGTGGGGGACCGAACTGTCTCCGATAATCAGGGACGCGATTCCGGTGGTGATTGAGACAGTTAAG
The DNA here is from genome assembly GCA_003599025.1 of Nitrospiraceae bacterium. Taxonomy (GTDB): domain Bacteria; phylum Nitrospirota; class Thermodesulfovibrionia; order UBA6902; family UBA6902; genus UBA6902. Next base: position 49,332 of record QZIL01000064.1, read on the forward strand.
ACTGAAATAGCAAATTTTAACAGCCGTCCGCCGTCATTCCCGCTTGCAGGGAATCAGCCGGGGGGTAAGATAACGGATTCCGGACAATCTCGCATCGGGTCGATCCGACTGGAATGACAGTTATGATACCGCACAGCTCTTCTAAGAGACAGTTCATTCTGGCGGGGCATCAAAAAGGAGTGTAGGTCCTTTTCATGAAAAACCGTAGATTCATTATATCGGCATTTGCTGCAGCAATAATATTGCTGACAGCTTCATATGCATTGGCTTTGCCGGAGGCTTTCATTGTATATAAAGAAACAGACCTCGGCGGAAGCTGGCAGTATGACTACACCATCTATAATATATCCACTGAGGGAGAAGCCATTCATGAAGTGTTTTTCTATTTCGCCGGGGATGTTGCCGTTACCGGGACATCTCTGCCGGCAGGATGGCACGGGGTCCCGTGGACGGGTGCGTATACCATCTCGTACCTGAATGCTTATTCAACGGAATTCACATATGACATAGTCGCGTGGGATTCTGCCAGCGGATTCAGTTTTACCACTGACTACAGGGCAGGCAACATATTGTATGAAGCCCATTTTTCAGGGGACAAATATAGCTCCGGTACAACGGTCCTCTGCCTTTTTTCTTTCTTCAGAGACGCTGATGGGGATGGATTTGGGGACCCGGAAGACACTGTCCAGTCCTGCCTTGCACCGGAAGGATATGTCGCGGACAATACAGACTGTGATGATGGCCAGGCGCAGATTAACCCACAGACCCTCTGGTACAGAGACAATGACGAAGATGGATATGGAAACCCGGCAATTTATCTTCAGCAGTGCACAGTACCTTCAGGGCCGACTCCTTATGTACTGAACACACTCGACTATAATGACACTGACCCGTCCATCGGCCCGTCCGTAAAATTAAGCGGGACCTCTGCCGGTTATTATCTGTCACTTCAGGCAGCTTATGACGAGGCATCAAATGGAGATACGATACAGGCAGCGGCTGTGGTTTTTAACGAAAATCTTTACATCGATCAGAACAAATCAGTCGCCATTGACGGCGGATATAACGGGACTTTTACCTCTAGTTCCGGAAGCACGACCATTCAGGGCAATATGTCAGTTGCCGGCGGAGGGCTTGCCATCGGGAATGTTGTTTTGCAGTAGATCATTCAATGTCCGCATCTTCATTCTCCTCTTTTTCGAAATCCTCCAGGACCTTCCTGATCTCATCATCCGTTTTTCTCAGTTTTTCCCTGCAGTGCTTTATTAGATACGCTGCTCTTTTCACCTTTTCAGTCAGGACATCAACGTCCGCAGTTTCATTCTCGATCTCTTCGACAATGGCCTCTATTTCTTCAAGGGCCTTCTTATAAGTCAGAGCGTCTTTCATTGTTTCCTCCTTTTATATCACTTGCCGTCACAATTGCATAATACATAGATATCGGGGCAGGGGTGGCTGTTTTAAAAGCTTTACCTGCGATACCATCGTGAGAGTATAGAATGCATAAACGATTTGTTTTTAAGCTGCATTTGATTAATTCCTGCTGTCAAGGTTTATTTTCAAGATCCAATCGCTTTGTAAAGGTTTTAAAGCAGCTACCCCTGACTGCTTTGCAATATTTAAGTTGCTCTATTACTCATACAGTTTCATATTGGCGTTGCCGTCTGTTTTTTTATCTCTGCTGCTGCGCGGCCTCTTTTCAGACTGCCTGCCCTCCACCCTGCTCAACACCTCCCCTTCGTGCAAAACCGTCCGCAGTCTGTCATTCACCTTCACATCAGATGCAGACCTGACCGCTTTGCCGTTATTATAAGTAATACTGTAACCGCGCTTAAGAATATTTAGAGGGTTCAGATGATTAACATTACTTTCTCTTCCGGCAAGCTTCTGCTGTTCGTTCTGCAATAATCTCAAAGAATACCTCAGCCCCTTAATAAAGGTCGTCAAAAGATGTGAATTGCCGAGCAGTTTATTGCGGGCAGCAACCTCAAGTCTTCTGGAAAACGCGGCCAGACCATTCTTCATGTCCATTGTCAGCGAACGGGTGCCTTCTGCAAGCGCGTGAGCCAGGGAATCGATCCTGTCCTCAAAATCCCTTACCCTCGTAATAAGCATATCAGCAACTGCAGTAGGTGTTTTGGCCCTGCTGTGTGATACTTCATCAGCCACAGTCACGTCCCGCTGATGACCGATACCGGAAATAACAGGAAGCGGTAACAGAGCAATCGCCTTGCCGATTTCATAGCTGTCAAAGCACTGCAGATCAAGCTGCCCTCCCCCACCCCTGACAATTACAACTATGTCCAGCGCGGCTGCATCATCAGCACACTTACTGAGGGCGCCCACAATCGAGGCCTCGGCCCTGTCCCCCTGCATGACTGCTTCGTATAACGTAGTGATGAATCTGTAACCATACGCATTTGCCGTTAAGTGAGTCATGAGGTCCTCATATCCCGCAGCTGTTGACGATGAGATTATTCCTATCCGCTGGGGAACGAGCGGGAACTCCAGCCCTTTATTTCTGTCTATCAGCCCTTCCTTTACGAGCCGTTCCAGTATCTCCCTTCTTTTTACGGCAAGCTCGCCGATCGTGTAAGAAGGGTCTATATTATTGATGGTGAGTTTCAGGCCATAGCGTTCATGGAAGCTTATCTCTGCCTGAAAAAGTATCTTTATGCCCTTTGACAGCCTGGCACCTGTCTCCTTCTCGAATACTTTCGCTATTTCTTTATACCTGCCGGCCCAGATAACGGCCCTGATCTCGGCCCGAATCGTGTCCTCTTCTTTATCAACCAGGGTCAGATAACAGTGGTTCTTTACATCACAGGAGGCAATCTCCGCTGTGACGAGGAAGGTATCAGGCAATGATGTTTCGAGGACAGTCCTGATAAGCTGATTTAATTCGAATAAAGATAGAACCTTTGACATTTTTTCAGTTTTTCTGCCTTCAGCAAATTTAAGAACTTCTTATAATACTCTCCTTTAATAACAGGGGGCAAGAGATGCGCGTGACTGGTGATCATGTTAGGGCACTTGCATCTGGCATTGATCCATGATAATGTTTATTCTGAAAAGTCCGCAATTATACGATTATATTGAGCATGATAAGGAGGAAAGATGAGAACAATTAAATGCCTGATGGTTTTCCTGCTGGTCACAGGGGTTGCATTTGCAGCAGAAACAGCCGGGACAAAAAAAATATTCACAGCAACTGTTGACAGCAGCGGAGTACAGAGGGTCGAAATAACCGGGGGTGAATATTACTTCGATCCCAATTATATAATTGTAAAAAAAGATTTCCCTGTAGAGTTTGTGGTAAAGAGATTGTCAGGCGTTATACCAATACCTCATGACATTGCGATCGAGGCCCCTGAGGCTGGTATAAATTTCAGGGAAGACATGCCTAAAGAACCTAAAGTGATACGCTTTACCCCGACAAAGGCAGGTAAATATGAGATTACCTGTGACAAGAAATTCCTGTTTTTTGAAAGCCACAAAGAAAAGGGCATGCACGGCATGCTTGAAGTGGTGGAATAGCAGTTGCGGTATATATTGACTTTATGAATACCATACCTGTCCAATATAAATTTATAAGAGAGGCGAAACGACTCATAAACACAATGAATCGACGGGATATTGAGAGGGCATATCCTGCTTTGCTCAATATATCTTCCCAGTTCATATTGATGTATGGCGGTTTTACTGACTGCCTGAATCTCTTTTTTTACAGGAGTCGTCATTGTGTTTCTTCGGCGTTCAGCCTCTCCTTTTATAACTATTTTGGACAGCAGTGGATTAATACTATATACCAATGAGCAGGGAATTAATTACATATCTGAAGCTCTTCCATGGGGCCTTTAATTCGCTGGTGATATTGCTCTTTTTTTATCAGGGCATCCTCGGGGTGCGGATAAGAAAGGCAAAGAATAAGCCTGTTCATATAATCAGAAGGCACCGGAAGACCGGGCCTGTGATTGCAGTATTGGGGACACTTGGATTTCTCGCCGGCATAGTGGTTATCTTCCTTGATACCGGACGCATCCTGAAATATCCCCCTCATTTCCTTTTAGGCCTGATCATTGTTTTATTGATTGCAACTACATTTACTATTTCCCGAAAAATAAAAGGACCTGATCCCTACTGGAGAAACAGGCACTATGCACTCGGTGTATTGATAATATTGTTATACTTTGTCCAGGCCTTTCTCGGGCTGGGGGTCCTGCTGTAATTAATGGTTTATTCCGGCAAAAAATTAATGCATACCAATAAAAAAAGGCCGGCAATTCTATCCGGTGTTTCTTTCATATTCGTATTATTATTGATCTCATGCAGCCACGCAAAGCCCCCGGTCAACTCAGGACATGACGGCATAGCCATTAAGGGATATGACCCTGTCGCTTATTTCACCATTGGCAGGTCTGTAAAAGGGACCGAACAGTTCACGTATGAATGGAAAGGTGCCAAATGGCTGTTTTCATCAAAAGAGCACCTCGACCTTTTCACTGCAGCCCCGGAAAAGTATGCTCCGAAGTACGGAGGCTATTGCGCTTATGCTGTAAGTCAGGGAACGACAGCTGATATAGACCCTGACAGCTGGTCAATTGTGGACGGCAGACTGTACCTTAACCTGAACAGGGACGTGCAGAGGCTCTGGTCGGGCGATATAAAGGGATATATTGAAAAGGCTGACAGAAACTGGCCCACTGTCCTCACAAAGTAATCAGGAATCCTGCTAATGACATTGAATCATTCAGCACCGGGCTCTTCACTGGAGCCGAACTCCTTTTAGCCACCTGCTGTATGCGTAATCAAGGATATCCCTTTTAGCGTCATCGTTCAGGCCCATGATCTTCACACCAGCCAGACATCTGTCCCTGACCTCCGTTTTCCAGACAATCTCTCCTGACACATGAGTACAAGTATTGTTACCGGGGAGTTTTATTCTGTATTTTACAGGCCCCTTTGAAGAAGGCATGAAATGTTCTGAGATAAAACTGAAGCCCCCACATCCAAAGTCTATTGTCACTCCATATATGTGATTATGCCGGGCATCACCGGCAATACTGAACTTCAGGTCAAGGTGCACATCTATTCTCATAAATTCCCTTCTGCCGAACATCCGCGAACTATTGTTATATATCCGGTATGGTGTCAGTTGATCAAACTTACAGATATTCTCGTCTTTGCATACTTTCCTCAGAAAATCACAATTCAAACATGAGAATTCCCTTGCATATGCACCCGAAATCCTCCCTGCCGCAAACGTCCCCGCAATTGCCCAGCAGATACGACCGCCATTTATGCCGTTGTAAAGTCCCGAGCATGATATTGCTGTAGTGGCTGGACAAACCCCTGTCTCTCCGGCCCGGCTTCCACCCGGCTCCCTGCCGCATTTATTGAACTCCCAGCAATTCTGTCTGTCTCCCATTTTACCCTCCCTGTAAGAGAATAAAATCCCAATCGATACCCTCTTAACTACTGTTTATCACTAAACAGGCTGTGCGTCAAATTGAAAGACCTAATGGCATTATAAATCATACCGTGAAGGGGGATGCGCAGTAATTGCACTGGCTGCAATGAGAATGTACAATAAATATAGCTTCGACAGGTGCGATGAAAACAGGCGTTCTCATACATAGTTCAATGAATCCAAATCCTCAGGGCAAAGGTATTATACCGGTCCTGAATGACGTTGCATCAAGCCGTCCTCAGACAGCTGTTCCACCCAAAAAGATCGATCAGATCGCTGGAGAACTCTTCACATCAATGTTCGTGCTCGAAAGCGAGTTTGCGTTCAAACCTGTCATTGGCAGGGAGTACTATCTCTACCGGAAAGACAGCCGGTTCCGTTTAACGCTCGTCAGCCCTGAGCAGTGGCCCGGTGAACTGTTCGGCCGGTTTATCGGCAGATGCATGCTGGAAAGGGACATTACCTGGACCCTTGAGATGGATGAACAGGCATCAATGGACCAGCAGCTCAACCGGCTTATTCAGGAGAAAAAGCGGGCATTTGAGCATGCCCTCGAAACTGCCGGACAACTGGGAGATGTCCTGCCTGTCTACTGCGCCTCTCTTCCCTACTATCAGAGACTATTCGCATCCGCGCTCGCCGGATCTCTCGGTATATCAATGCAGCTCAGCGGTATTAAGGACCTTACATACAGTGAAGCAAAAGGGCTGCTGGAGGACCATACGTAAAGACGATAGCCACGCTGTAATCGAATTGTATCCAAGTCAAAAATCTGTCGTCATTGACCCGAAAACACCTTAAAGGATGTCATTCCGGCCTGTCTGTGCCCGATGTTTGGGTATCCGGAATCTTTACTCATACGATTCCCGACGCGCGGAGCCTGTTCCGACTTGTTCGGGGCACGCGGGAATGACAATCTGTGCTGCTTTACTATTATAATGCCGAATCATTTTCACGGGATTGTTATCGTAAATGCCGGCAATATCTGCAGGGGCGTATTGCAATACGCCCCTGCACTCCTGCGTCTTAATGTATGTTATAATCAGCCGTCATTACGGGGACACGGGCTGCAGCAATTCCATATTTTCAGCGATAAGGGGAGGATAAAGCGTACCCCCTCTATCCCCCTTAACCTAAGGGGGAAGAAATGCAGTCCCCCCTCTTAGATTAAGAGGGGGAAAGGGGGAGTTATGAGATTTATTATATAACCCATCCCAGCCTCCCCTTATATAAGGGGAGGGGAGTTATGAGAAATGAAATACCTTCGTAATGATCCGACATTAAAGCAAAGGCGGCGGGAGTTAAGGTCTAATCAGACCGACGCGGAGAAGCTTTTATGGATGAAGATCCGCAAGAGGCAATTTTGCGGAATGAAATTTTTTCGGCAGTACAGCATAGGCCCTTACATCCTGGTTTTTTATTGCCCCGCATTTAAGGTTGCCATAGAATTAGATGGTGGACAGCATAATCAGCCGGACAATAAACAATATGACGCATTTCGTTCGGAATACCTGAAGGCTCATGGTATAGAGGTGATGCGTTTCTGGAATCATGAGGTGTTGAATAATATAGAGGGAGTATTGACCAAGATACTGGAGAAAGTAACCCATCCTTCCCCCCCTTACCTCAAGAAATAATCCCCTCAATCCCCATTAACTTAAGGGGGAAGAAAAGCAGATAACCCCTCCTCACCTTAGCTCAAGAAATAACCCCTCCCTACCTCCCCTTACCTTAAGGGGAGGTAAAAGCACCCCCCCTCTTAAGTTAAGAGGGGGCAATGGGTGAGTTATTTACATCTTTCTCCCCATTCATACGATAGATTCACCGTTTTACTTTCTAAATATTTCCAATTCTCCATGCGCCGGGGCCATAGACAATACCCTTATCTTTTGCCCGGCCAAACAGGACGTGACCGCCCCGAATCCTTTCCATAGGGGCGAACGGCCGCTCGCACATGCTTTTCCAGGATGCCTAAAACGGCTCTTTCTCCTTCCCTTTGGCCTTCCTCTCCGACACCACAAGCCAGCCATCCCACTCACCAGCGGGAAGAAGGTCAAGCTTTATCGATTTCTTTCCGTCTTCCTTCACAAACATGACACCCACCCTTTCCCAGAGTGTCTTCCCCTCATTCTCAGACTTCTTCCATAATAAATCGTAAATTTTGCTCACGCCATGTCCCTCCGTTCATTTTTTTGTGCAGCAGAAGTGAATATAAAATTAATCCGAAATAAAAATCACCTGTCAGAAATGACAGTGAACTATGCTGGGAAGATACTATATTGATCTCTTTCATGAGTCTCTATGTGTCTTTTGATATTCAGAGCGATTCAAACCTTCATTCTCATAAGCTAATCCGACACACTTCAAAAGTCGCTATGTTTTATTTCTCTCTTTGCATTGTCCACAACACGGCGGACATCGCTTAAGCATCAGCGCCCCAGGGGGTTAGTTGCGGAGCAGTTGCAAGAGCCTTTTTTCTTCTCAGCCTGTATCCGTTCCATAATCAGGGAATGGCCGTGATTCTGCTGAACATCTTTTATTATGTCTGCCTCAGAATACCCGAAGCAGTAACAGATCAGCTTTTTCATACACTGAATATTTTAGCAGAATTGGAGTCTGACCCGGGATCCAGTTTAATCAGGGGCTTCCCGTCCTCTTTTTCAAGGTATAACATATTGAGTTGAACCACTATATTTATTTCATTTTTCATCTGCAGGAAAGAATATCCAATATTCACCTACCCAATTCCCCCTGTTTATGTTATATTGTTACTGGTCCTGTAATACCGGGCCATATCTGATTTAAGGGGACATGCAATGCTATCAAAGATTCTCAGCGCCACATTAATTGGTATTGATGCGCATACCATCGAGGTAGAAGTCGACATTACCAGTAAGGGCCTGCCTCACTTCTCCACTGTCGGGCTGCCGGACGCGGCAGTCAAGGAGAGCAAAGACAGGGTAAGGACCGCGCTGAAGAATACGGGTTTTAATTTCCCTCTAAAACAGATAACCATAAATCTGGCACCAGCTGATATCAAAAAAGAAGGCTCCGCATTCGATCTCCCGATTGCAATAGGCATCATGGTTGCGGAAGGTGTCATCGAACCCGATGCGGTAAAGAGTTGTCTCATCTCAGGCGAATTATCACTTGACGGAAGGATAAAGCCAGTAAGGGGCGCACTATCCATGGCGCTCAGGGCGAGGGATGATAAGCTCAGAGGCCTGATACTTCCCCGCCAGAACGCCAAAGAGGCGGCTGTAGTGGAAGGGGTGTGCGTGTATGGTTTTGAGAGCCTTCCAGAACTTATCGAATTCTTTAAAGGAACCAATGGTACCGAACCGGTACATGTAGACATATCTGCTGTTATGAGGGAAAACTCTGTGTATCAGGATGATTTTGCTGATGTAAAAGGACAGGAGCATGTAAAAAGGGCAATCGAAGTCGCAGCCACAGGAGGTCACAACATGCTGATGATAGGCCCTCCCGGTTCAGGAAAGACAATGCTCGCAAGGCGAATACCCACGATACTGCCTGAGATGACATTTGAAGAGGCATTACAGACAACCAGGATCCACAGCGCAGTAGGCCTTCTCAATCACGGACAGCCCCTCATTGCTACACGACCCTTTCGCTCACCGCATCATACATTATCTGATGTCGCCATGGTCGGCGGAGGCGCTGTACCGAAGCCGGGTGAAGTGAGCCTTACCCATAACGGTATCCTGTTCCTGGATGAATTACCGGAATTTAAAAGGAATGTCCTTGAAGTCCTGAGACAGCCACTGGAAGACGGTCACGTAACCATCTCAAGAGCACTGTCATCCATTACATATCCGGCATCCATTATGCTTGTTGCGGCCCTTAACCCATGCCCCTGCGGATACCTCGGGGACCCCCGACATCAATGCACATGTTCGCCCTTTCAGATACATCGTTACAGACAGAGGGTTTCAGGGCCTCTGCTTGACAGGATAGACATACATATAGAAGTCCCTGCCGTACCATATAAGGACCTTTCAAAAGACCACTGCGGCGAGACCTCAGAACGTATTCGCGGACGCTTGCAGAGGGCAAGACAAATACAGATAGAAAGATACCGGGAAGACAGTATTTATTCAAATGCAAAGATGCGCTCAAAGCACATAAAAAAATATTGCCTTCTTGATCCGGATGCCCGGACTATTATTGAAACAGCTATGTATAAACTAGGTTTGTCCGCGAGGGCCTATACAAGGATAGTAAAAGTCAGCAGGACTATTGCGGACCTGGCCGGCGCTGAGAATATAAGCGCAGAACATATAGCGGAGGCCATTCAGTACCGTACACTGGACAGGGCACTATAAGCAACGTCTACACCATATTGATATTCAAGATATTTTTGATATAATTTTATGAGAGATTTATTGTCTCACAGAGGGGAACAGAGGCTGCGGTATCCTGGATTGCTACTGTAAGTACACCAATTATTGAAGGGGACAATATAGTGGACGAAGAATATAAGATGATTTTCAGCAAAATGGCACCGTTAGCTATATGTAATGCTATGGGCCAGGGCATCAGTATTACTGATACTGAATTCTCAATTCTCTATCAGAACGATAAGCTCAAGGCGATCTTCGGTAATCATGAGGGGGAGAAGTGTTATACCGCTTACGCAAAGAGGGACCATGTATGCGATAATTGCCCGCTGGCGCTATCATTAAAAGACAGAGGTGTTCATACTGCTGAATTGGCCATAAGCAGGGGAGCAGAACATTCATATTTCGATATTACAGCTTCCACTTTTATAGTGAAAACTGGTGAGATCATGGCAGGGATGGAAATATTCAGGGATATTACCGGCCAAAAACACATGGAAGCCAGTCTCCGCGAAAGTGAAGAACATTTCAGGGCCATCTTTGAAAGTTCCCTGGTCGGGATAGTATTTGCTGACTCAGAAGGCAGATTTATTCAGACAAATCCGGCATTTCAGAAAATGGTCGGTTTTTCAGAGGAAGAACTGTCAGAGGGATTCATTCATATCACACACCCGGATGATGCAAAAGAAAGCCTCAAGCTTTTTCAGGACACGGTCAGCGGTAAATCTGTTTTTTTCAAGACTGAAAAACGCTATTTCAGAAAAAACGGAACTGTTATGTGGGGGAATATCTCTGTCACTGCAATCAGGGACCGGGAAGGCAAATTCAGGTACAGTATAGCAATAATTGAAGATATATCTGAACGGAAAAGGATAGAAGACAAACTCCAGGCCGCTGCTGTCACCGACGAATTGACCGGTCTCTTTAACAGACGCGGTTTCTTTACTCTTGCTGAACAGCAGGTTAACGTGGCGGACCGTCTTAAGAAAAAGATGTCTCTCCTTTACCTGGACCTTGACAACCTAAAGGTCATAAATGACGAACTTGGACACAAAACCGGAGATGAGGCCTTGTGGGATGCAGCAGGAATAATAAAAAACAGCGTCCGGAAGTCTGACATAATTGCGCGTATCGGGGGGGATGAATTTGCTGTTTTACTGACAGACCTTTCTGCTGCTGATACCGAAGCAACTGTTATCAGTCACCTTCATCGTAATATGGATGAGCACAACAAACATTCCGGCCGAAGTTACAAATTATCTTTCAGTATCGGGGCTTCCCGGTTCGACCCTGATAATCCCTGCTCCCTGGACGGACTTCTTACGCAGGCAGACATACTGATGTACAGGGAGAAACAGAGTAAATACAAAAACAATACGCCATATGAGACAGTAGAACGACGTAAAAACAAACGCATCACTGCAGAGGGCGCGTGGTCAGCAGAGATCCAGGGCATTGGAGAAGTCATGATAAGAGATATCAGCATCAGCGGTATATGCCTGCAGACCCCTCAAATGCTTACTGTGAATAAATTTCAATATATAAGAAAAATCTGTTGTGGAAACACTAAAACCCCGGCCAAAGGTATCGTTATATGGTCTGCCCCGGAAGATCTATCAGACCCACTGTCCCAATGTCTTGCAGCCATTAAATTCATCGGACTGGACAACAGAGACAGGCGTGCCCTGGAGAAAATAACAGGAGGTCTTTCTCCATGATAGTTTAGTGCTGAATGGTCCTGATATCACCAGAGGCAAAGAGGTAGCGACTATATTGTATAGAAGAGGACTCCGGTATCGCACTGCCTGTTTCACATGACTCTATACAAGCACATCTTATTGTAGTAACATGGAAACTGAGGGGTATCGTGAACATTCATGTAGTTGCAGAGCAAACACCTCTATATATCAGCTGCATAGTTTAAATATAGTTGCAAAGGCGCTTTAAATGAGTGACAAGAGCAGCAGGAACAAACAGCTCCTCGAAGAAGTGAAAGAGCTGCGCAGGAAGGTCCTGGAACTCCAGGACGCAGATATCATACGGAAGCAGGCTGAAAAAAAGAGCCTGGAGTCAGACAGACAATACCGTACGTTATTTGAAAACGCAATTGACGCCATCCTGATTATCGACCAGGCTTCAGAAAAAATTATCGACTGCAATAATAAAGCCGCTGACATGAGCGGTTATTCTGTCAGAGAGCTCAAGACCATGACTGTTACTGAACTGTATCCTTCGGAAGAACAGGTCGTCATTTCAAAAATCTTCGGGAAAGTAGCGGAAAGAGGCTCTCTCTCCGGTATTTCCGGGGTCCGACTTCTGAGGAAAGACGGGGTGTTCGTCCCTGTTGAAATCAATGCAGCAGCCCATGAAATCGGGGGAGAGAACTGCATATGCGGAATGATAAGAGACATAACTCACAGGAAGAAAAATGAAGACATGCTCAGAGAAAGTGAAGAAAAGACACGCGCCATGATAGATACGTCACTGGATGCCATTATCATGATGGACGGGAACGGGAGCATTTCTTATTTCAACAGGGCGGCCGAAAAGATGTTCGGTTTCAGGCAGAAAGAAGCAAAGGGGAAAAAACTGCACGACCTGCTGGTTTCAGGAGATGCCAGGAAGAAATACGAACAAAACCTCCCGAAATTTGAGCAGTCAGGCCAGTGCCGGATTATCGGAAAGACACTGGAATTATATGCCTCAAAAAAAGATGGAACGCGGTTCCCTGTGGAAATCTCGGTTTCTTCGTTTTATCTTCAGGGGAAGTGGCATTCTGTGGGCGCAATCAGGGACATCACACTTCGCAAAGAGCTGGAAGCAAAACTTCGCGAATTATCAAGGACCGATGAATTGACAGGGCTTTTCAACCGTCGCGGTTTTGTTGATCTGTCATCACAACAGTACAAACTCGCAAACCGCAATAAAAGCGCACTGTATCTTCTCCTGCTGGAAATTGATGATTTAAGGACCATAAACGAGAAATTCGGACACAAGTCGGGTGACAGGATACTGCAGGACACGGCAAAACTGCTCAGGGGGACATTCCGTGAATCAGATATTATCTCCCGCATCGGGGGTGATAAATTTTCTGTCCTCCTCATTGCGCCTTCCAGCTCGGACATTGAAAAAACAATCAACCGTAATATTGAAGACAATCTGAAGACCTACAACAGTCAGAAGGGCATCGTCCATGAACTCTCTTTCAGAACTGGAATCAGCCGCCTGGATCCAGCTGCTCCATACTCCCTTGACGAACTTATTGGCCACGCCGAGGCCCAGATGAATAAAAACAGGCGGGTGAAACCGGTAATTACGGAGAAGGCAGCAGGAGGCAGGAGGCAGTACGAACGCTTCACTAACAGCTATACCCTGAAAGGGAAATTCAATATAGAAGGAGATGTGTTTATCAGAAATATAAGTCTCGGCGGAATATGTCTGAGGACCTCCCGGTTGCTCCCGACTGAGACTGAATATACGATCAGGCTGATGGCCCCTCTTAAAAAGCAGATTACCCTGACCGGGCAGGTATTATGGTCCACATCAATTAAAGCCAGAAGGGAGGTGCTCTTTCCTGCCTTCGAGTCAGGACTGAAGTTTATTAATGTAAAGAACAGCATGAAAAAATCTCTGCAGACGGTTATCTCACGGTTAATGGACTACTAAGCATCAAAAAACATGACCTTCCTGGAGCTTATCTCCCCCTGTTTCAAATTATTAAATTGGCAATCAAATACTTGAACGCTGTCATTCCGGCTTGGGAGCATGCCCCGACTTGTTCGGGGGAATCTTTCCTTCTGATAAGAGGGGTTAGGGGAGTATTTATCTCAATATCCCCTATATCCCCCTTTTCTAAGGGGGATAAGAACCAGATTCCCGACAAGCGGGAATGACCAATAGAGGCTTTTGATTACCGATTTAATAGATTAACAATAAATATATGTATCATCTATTCAGTTAAGGGCCTGATAAAATAAATGACAAACAGACTATGTTTTAGAATTCTTGTTTGCATACATCATGGCGTCAGCATCCTCAAAGGCCAGCTTAAAGTCCCTGGACTGGTCCATGACTGAATAACCGTAACTGAAAGACATGGCATAGTTTTCGCTTCCATATTCTTTATTCCAGTCTTCGACACTTCTTCGGATTCTGTTAATCATGCCATTGCCATTTACGTCAGGGGACTCATGTTTGATAATGAGAAACTCGTCACCCCCGTACCGCACTACCAAATCAGTGTCCCTTACCGACTTTTTGAGGATCAATGCAAATTCTCTCAACACACCATCCCCGTGAATGTGCCCGTACGTATCATTTATATATTTGAATTTGTCCAGATCGATAACATAAAGGGTCAGGGTCCCTCCGATTCTTCTGATCCTCTTCTGTTCTCTGTTTATTATAATATCTGAATAATTTCTGTTATAAAGACCGGTAAGTGCGTCATGAAGGGCCAATGATTTGAATTCCTGCTGCCTGGAGCGCAGACTGTGGACGAGTGTAATGAGATGCTCATACACCTCATTTACCGGATCAAGTAGGACCGCCTCCTGATAAACATCACATTTTGTACAGTTTTCGTACTTGAGGGCAAATTTCCCCCGGGGGATTCCGCCGCACATTGTTCCGGCAATAAGCCAGCAACGCCCGCACGTGTTCTTATACGCAGGGCATGAAATATTATCGCAGTTTTTCTTTTCCCAGCATTTGACATCAACTTTTTTACCTGCCAGAGAAAGCCACTGCTTCCAGGAATCCTCACTTTCATCCAATGAAAGCTCTATAAAACTCCTAAGGTCATCCCTTAGCCGGTCAAATATATCGCCTAAGTCCGCTCCTGTTTCCATAACATATATATTATATGTCCTGAATTAATTAGTTCAATCCATCATCACATATCTTATTGAAATATTAGCATTATTAATTTAACAGACCAGGTCTGCAGCATGATTCGAAGAACTTTGGACTGTCAGAGAACTGCATGTTTTCAATCAGATTTATTTCTTTTCTGCCATTGCCAGTCGTCGAAAAAGGCTATACATCGCAGGCGTTATATAGTAGGATGTTATATAAATAAACCTGTTTTCTTTATCAATTCCATGCAAAAAATAAATCCCAGTACAAAATGACAATCCAATGGCACGATCTCTGAGGGACATCAATATCGGCCCGCGCCTCTCGATAGGGTTTGCTCTACTTTTCATATTTTTGTTCGCACTGACCCTGTTCAGCATAAACGCCATGAACAAGCTCTCAGAGCAGACAACAGCATTATATAAACACCCTCTTGCAGTCAGCAATGCAGCCTTACGTATAGAGACAAATATACTTAAAATCAATCACGTCTTTAAGAATATCATCTCGGCTAATACCCTTTCAGAAATAGAAAGGGAATCCTCATCTCTATATCTGATTGAAAAAGAGGTGATCGAGGATTTCGGGATCATAGATAAATTCTTCCTCGGTGAAAGGGAGAATTATAAAATTGCTGTTGAATCATTTAGTTCATGGAAGACGGCTCGCGATGAAGCGATCAGCCTGATTCATTCAGGCCACACTGCGGATGCTGCGCGGATTGCTGAAGGCATAAGCGTGGAACACCTTGGAGCTGTTGAGCTCTCTATTGAAATACTGGAAGACTTCGCACAGAAAAAGGCCCTGGAATATATCAATGTTTCAGAACAGGTCAGAAAAACTACGTTAAACCGTATATACACAGTCCTCATTCTTTCAATAGTAATAAGTGTTGTATTTGCGGTTTATATTACCCGGAGTATTACCCGTCCGATCGAAGTTTTGGTGAATGCGGCAGACAGGATCGGAAAGGGTGAGCTTACAACAGATATAGAATCGACATCACATGATGAGATCGGCCGGCTGGCCGGTGCATTTAACAAAATGACCATTAACCTTGCGGCCTCGCACCAAGCTCTCAACAAAGAAATTAAAGAGCGCATTACTATCAACAAGACACTGAAAGAGAGCCAGAGGAGACTCAATGAAGCCCAGAAACTGGCCCACCTCGGAAGCTGGGAGTGGGACATCCTGACCGGCAAAGTAGACTGGTCTGACGAGGAATACCGGAAATTCGGTTATAAGCCCGGAGAGGTATCTGTAACATTTGACCTGTTTAAGAACTCGATACATACGCAGGACAGGGACAGGGTTATCGAGGCATTGAAAAATGCCCTGAACGGTTCCGAACCGTACGATATTGAATACCGTATCATACAACCAGGCGGCGAGGAAAGAACCATATGGGCACAGGGAGAGGTTTCCAGAAATTCCCGGGGTGAGCCTGTTAAAATGATCGGCACCGGTCTTGACATTACCGAAAAAAAGAAGGCCGAGGAAGCGTTAAGAGAAAGCGAGGAGAAGTTCAGAGGCCTGTTTGAACAGTCACCTGATTCTGTCATGATTTATGACTTTACGTTGAACAAAATTGTCGACTTCAACCCCAGGTTTCAGGAAACCCTCGGGTATGATAGAGAGGAGATAGAACTACTGGACATTCCTGACTTTGAAGCAAAAGAAAGCCCGGATGAATTCAAAAAGCATCTCTCAGAAATCGTGCAGCAGGGTGGAGGGTCATTTGAATCCAGGTACAGGAAAAAGAACGGGGAACTGATTGATGTGTTGATCAGTTCCAGAGTAGTGAGGATCGGTGAAAAGACATTTGGCCTTGCGATTTTCAGGGACATTACCGATCAGAAGAAAACTGAAACGGAACTTAAGGAAAGCGAGGAACGGTTCCGCAAGGTATTTGAGGATTCGCCGCTCGGAAAGGTACTGGCCGACCGGTCAGGCCGCTATATAAAGGTAAATAAGGCGCTGACTGCGATTCTGGGATATTCTCAGGAGGAACTGCTTTCAATGAATATTGCTGACGTCACCCTGCCGGGTGAGATCACTCACAATAGCAATATTATACAGGAGATATGGAGCGGCAAGAGAGACTTTTTTACCGCTGAAAAACGCTATCTTCACAGAAATGGCAGTGTAATATGGGGGCAGATAACCGTCTCCCCTATTTACAATACAGACGGGAAAGTTATATACACATTAGGCCAGTTGCAGGACATCACCGCCCGCAAGAAAGCCGAGGAGGAGAGAGCGTTGCTGTTTCTTGCTGTTGAAACAGCAACGGAGGCCATCAATATTGTAGACGATAAAGTCATGATCATCTACGCTAATGATGCCATGAATAATCTCTTCGGTTATGAAAAAGGCGAACTCATCGGACGGCATGTATCAGTCCTTAATCCGCCGGATCTCACTGAAAAAATAACCGCAGACATAGTGACCTCTCTTGAGCAGAACGGTGCCTGGACCGGAGAAATTCCGAATATAAAAAAAGACGGCACGGAATTCGTGTCCCATGCAACGGCTACAGCCATGAAGGATGATAGCGGCAGAATAAACTATGTGATATCCACACAGCATGACATTACCCACCGCAAACAGACTGAAAAAAAGCTGGACAGCTATCTCAGACAGCTGGAGAAGGCCAACAGTGAACTTAGCGACTTTGCCTATATCGTGTCCCATGACCTGAAAGAGCCCCTCCGGGCAGTGCATTCCCTCGCAAAATGGATTATCGAGGACTATGCTGACAGATTCGACGCAGAGGGGAAGGAAAAAATGCATCTTCTCATGGGCAGGGTCAGGAGGATGAACGACCTCGTGGAAGGCATCCTGCAGTATTCACGGGCCGGGCGGCTTATTATAGAAAAAAACAAGATTGACCTGAATCAGATAGCAGCTGAAGTTATTAATATCCTCCATCCGCCTCGTCATGTCAGAGTCACAATTGACGGCACACTGCCAACAGTCCAGTGCGAGAGGACGAGTATGGCGCAGATATTTCAGAACCTTATAGGAAATGCCATCAAGTATATGGACAAACCCGAAGGGGACGTGCATATAAGCGCTTCAGATGAAAAAGAAGCGTGGAAGATATGCGTGTCTGACAACGGGCCTGGAATAAGGGAAAAGGACCATGAGAGGATCTTCCAGATGTTCCGTGTCCTGCAGCCCCGCGACCAGGTCGAGGCAAGCGGTGTAGGTCTCGCGGTTGTAAAAAAGATCGTCGAGATGTACGGAGGGAAAGTGTGGGTCGAGTCAGAGGCCGGCAAGGGGAGCAGGTTTTATTTTACGATTCCGAAATAAGCCGGTGACCTGTTGCCCGGCGAAAGACTATTTACTGAAGACCGGTATTTGCAATTGATCATTGACCATCGTGTCAATCTGCCGTCTGTTCATTATGATTGAATTAGTGCAATTCTCCTTATCAGAGGATATAATGAAGAGCATGAAAGGTCTGATCCGGCATTGGACAAAATAAATCGCATTACAATCAGTTTAGCGGTATTCTGCGGCCTCTACATTTCCAGCCTCTACAACTACCTGCTCTTCCACAGCATCGCTGAAGGGTTTGCAGTTGTCATCGCCTGCAGCATATTCATGCTTGCATGGAACTCGCGTACAATTGTGGACAATGCTTATATTCTCTTTCTGGGAATCGCCTACCTTTTCATAGGTGTCATAGATTTTCTCCATACGATCGGGTTTCTCGGCATGGGCGTTTTTCAGCACTATGGGGCAAATCTGGGCACACAGCTCTGGATCGGGGCACGTTACTTTGAAAGCATCTCCCTGTTTATTGCCCCGCTGATTATGGACCGTGAACTGAAGCATCAGCGTGTGTTGGCAGTGTATGGGGCATTTTTCACGCTGTTTGTACTTTCGATTTTCACCTTTGACATCTTCCCGGTCTGTTTTATTGAAGGATCAGGACTGACCCCCTTCAAAAAGAACAGTGAATACATCATCACCCTCATACTTGCCGCCTCCATTTTTATCATGCACAGGAAGAAGGACAAGTTTGATCCTGATATCTTTAAACTGCTGGTCGCGTCAATTGCAGTGACAATCTTATCTGAACTGGCCTTTACGCTGTATATTCATGCATATGGTCTTCCGAACCTTATCGGTCATTTTCTGAAGATCATATCCTTTTACCTTATATACAAGGCGATAATCGGGACCGGGATGACCAAACCGTACGCGCTGCTGTTCAGGGACCTGAAGCAGAGTGAAGAGTCATTAAGGACCAGCGAGGCCAAGCTCAGATCGCTGTATGATGCGATGACTGAAGGGGTCGCCATTCATGACATCGTCTACGATGATTCCGGCAGGGCGGTTGATTACCGGATCACTGATATCAATCCTGCATATGAAAAAATAACGGGAATCGACAGGAACAATGTAATAGGAAAGACGGCTTCGGAACTCTACGGCACGGGCACTCCCCCGTATTTTGACATTTATGAAAAAGTTGCTGAATCAGGCGCCCCTGCCCAATTCGACACATACTTCCCTCCCATGAACAAGCATTTCAGCATATCAGCGTTTTCCCCTGATAAAGGAAAATTCGCTACCGTATTTGAAGATATCACCGGGCACAAGCAGGCCGAGGAGAAGCTTAACACATATCTCAATCAGCTTGAAAAAGCGAACAGACAGCTGAGCGACTTCGCCTATATTGTCTCCCATGATTTAAGGGAACCCCTGCGCGCCCTCAATTCACTCGCGAACTGGATCGCAAAAGACTATGCTGATACATTTGATGAATCCGGCAGGGAAAAGCTGCGAATGCTGACAGGCAGGGTCAGGAGAATGGATGACCTTGTTGCAGGTATTCACCGCTATTCACAGGCCGGACGGCTCATCGGCAACAAAACCGTGATAGACCTGCAAAAGGTCGTGTCCGAGGTAATCAGCATGCTCAATCCTCCCGGACATGTCCGGATCTCTATTGAAGGAACACTCCCTTCCGTCCTGTGCGAGAGGGCGAGCATGGAGCAGATACTCCAGAACCTCATAGGGAACGCCATAAAATATATAAACAGGCCCGACGGCCGGATAACGATCAGCTCCGCTGCCGAGGGGAATTTCTGGAAAACGTGTGTAGAAGACAACGGCCCCGGCATTGCTGAAAAGGACCATGAAAGGATCTTCCAGATGTTTACCGTGCTTCAGCCGCGCGACAAGGTCGAGGCCAGCGGGGTTGGTCTTGCAGTAGTAAAGAAGATCATTGAGATGTACGGGGGAAAGGTATGGGTAGAGTCGGAGGTCGGCAAGGGGAGCAGCTTTTACTTTGCAATACCAAAATGAGGGCAGTGCAAAAGAGCGGAAGCGCGTAAGTTAACAAGTTACGAAATCATTTCACTGACCATCGACAATTATCTCTATCTATTTCGCCTTTTCCTTATTACTAGAACCTATCTCAAAATTGAAATGCCGTTGATTGTCATGCCCGCATGTAGTAAGCGGGCATCCAGAACATCGTGAAAAGACTGGATTCCCGCCTTCG
>QZIL01000043.1 GCA_003599025.1 Nitrospiraceae bacterium
TCATTTCGAGCGAAGCGAGAAATCTTAACCAGTTGCAATACCGAAAGATTTCTCCCGCTGGTCGAAATGACAACCCAGCTAAGGAAGTAATTTATAGTAGCCGCAACAGGAACTAATTACTTTCGGTTTATAGATTAAAACAGCCGGCTTTGCATCGTCATATTTTCTTATAAAAACTATTTATTTGAAACTTTACAAATGCCATGATAATTTATAGTTAATTTAACACTCGCTTTCATTTTTCCTGAAAAACAAGTAAATTATATGGCAATGCATTCCGCTTTTATCAAGTCAATCAGCGAAAAGGTGCGAAACTTAGGTATTTGTTGTACGGCAATTCATTACGGTCTTAAGCTAATAAAAATCTGAATTTAATCGAAAACTATGGGAAAAGCAAAGATATTAGTAGTTGAAGATGAAGCAATCATAGCAAGTGACCTGCAATGGCGGCTCCAAAGCATGGGATATGACGTTCCGTCTATAGTAGCATCGGGAGAGGACGCTGTAAGCAAGGTTTGGGAGATAAAGCCCGACCTTGTGTTAATGGATATTATGCTCCTTGGAGAAATAGACGGAATTGAGGCGGCAAGCCGGATTCATTCTGTAAACGACACCCCGGTTATATACCTCACTTCTTATGCTGATGAGGAATTACTGGAACGCGCGAAGATAACCGAGCCGTTTGCATACATGATCAAACCTATCGGGGACAGGGAGTTGTTCAGCAGCATCGAGTTGTCCCTCAGCAAACACCTTACAGAACGGAAACTGCGCGAAAACAAAAAATGGCTCTCAACAGTCCTCAGCAGTATCGGGGATGCGGTCATTACCACGGACACCAAGGGCAACATTGTATTTATGAACCCTGCTGCCGAGGTCCTGACCGGCTGGAACAAAGAGGAAGCCTCCGGAAGGGACATCGAGGAAATAATCAATATTGTCAATGAAATAACAGGGGAGAGGATAATAAGCCCTTTACAAAAGGTCCTCAGGTACAAAGCAGTTATGAATCTGGCGGAACATTCGGTCCTGATCACGAAAAGCGGCGTTAAAATACCGATTGATGACAGCAGCGCACCTATCAAAGATGAGGAAGACAATGTCACCGGGGTAGTTTTTGTATTGTCAGACATAACTGAGCGCAGGCAGTCCGAGAAGTTCATCAGGAGCATACTCGAAAGCGTCGGGGAGGGATTTATAGTTATTGATAAAGACTACAGGATTCTCTCAGCCAACCGGGCCTTCTGTGAGTATGTGAAAAGACCAGTTGATGAAGTCACAGGCAAAAAATGCTTTGAAATTTCGCATTATGTGAATAAACCCTGCTACGAACATGGAGAAGAATGCCCGGTCAAACATACCTTCGAGACCGGGAAGCCGCACACGGTCACACATACCCACTTCGATAATGACGGCAGACCCTCCTTTGTCGAAATAAGATCATATCCCATGAAAAATGACTCCGGAGAAACTATATCCGTGATAGAACTTATCAATGACATAACAGAAAAAAAGAGGCTTGAGTCCCAGCTCCGCCAGGCCCAGAAAATGGAAGCCGTCGGCCTCCTTGCCAGCGGGGTCTCCCATGATTTCAACAACATCCTCACGGCGATTGTGGGCTACGGCAACCTCCTTAAGATAAAAATGAAGGAAGATGATCCATTGAGGCACAATGTTTACCAGATACTCGCCTCAGTTGAAAGAGGCGCCAACCTTACGCACAGCCTGCTTGCCTTCAGCAGAAAGCAGGTAATGAACCCGCAGCCTGTTAATTTCAACACGCTTGTCGAAAGCGTTTATGAATTATTGAAGAGACTGATCGGGGAAGATATTGAACTGAAGACTATCCTTACACATGAAGACGTCACTGTTATGGCTGACAGCGGTCAGATAGAGCAGGTGTTGATGAACCTTGCCACCAACGCCAGGGACGCCATGCCTGATGGCGGCAGACTGACTATCGAAACAGAGCGCATAGAAATAAATGAATCCTATGTAGCGGGCCACGGTTTCGGGGTGCCGGGGATATATGTACAGATATCTGTTACCGATTCCGGAACAGGCATGAACGAAGCAACAAAGGCAAAGATATTCGAGCCTTTTTTCAGTACAAAAGAGGTGGGCAGGGGGACTGGTCTCGGCCTTGCCATGATCTATGGAATCATAAAGCAGCATAACGGATACATTAATGTCTACAGCGAACCGGGAGAGGGCACAACCTTCAAGATATATCTGCCGGTCATTAAGGCGAAAATAGAAAAATCTTCTCAGGCAGAGGTCCCTGCCTCAGTAGGCGGTACTGAAACCATTTTGCTTTCAGAAGACGATCAGGCCGCAAGGGAGCTGACAAAGACAGTTCTTCAGGAGTTTGGATATACTGTTATAGATGCAGAAAACGGGGAAGACGCTGTGAATAAATTTATGGCAAATAAAAACAGTATCAAGCTGCTTATACTTGATGTTATAATGCCGAAAAAAAACGGGCCGGAGGTCTTCAATGAAATCAAAGCTTCAGTGCCTGATATAAAAGCGATCTTTATCAGTGGGTATACTACTGATGAAATTCATAAAAAGAGACTCATAGAAGGTGATATTAACTTTGTCTCAAAGCCTTTTTCTCCCCAGGTAATTTTGCAAAAGACAAGAGAAGTACTGGACGGCAAATAATTATGGTTCTTTCGCAAAAAAGCTGAAAACAAAAAAAGCTTCTTCTAAGGTAAAAAACATAGCAACTCGGCGTCATTCCGGTTTGTCCGGAATCCTCTTGCAACAATCTGATTTATTAAGTATAGATCCCAGACAAGCTGGAATGACATTTCAAGAAAGTGTATCTATTGCATTTGACTATCAAAAGTCTTCAGCATAATACGAAAGAAGGTTAATTATAATTATCATGCCCTTCCCCAGAGCTTAGATTTATGTTTTAAAAAGCAATATTAGTCCAACGCAGTAATATTCCTGATAATCGCATGATTAGTAATGTAAATATCCATATTGCATCTGTTTGATTATTTGACACAAATAAGTATAATAGTGGGCAATGCATAGGGACTCATTGATATTAAGCACTATTATCTCTGTCATTCTGCTCCCCCTGTTAATATTATTGTCACCTTCAGAATCATTCAGTGAACACACCAAGGGTAAAACATATCTTACAGGCATTATAAGACCTAATGTCAAACTACAGAATATTGTGGACGGTTTTAAGGCCGGAATGGAGCTTTACGGTTTCAGGGAAGGTGAGAACATATCCTATATCCAGACAAATGATATCAGTGATATAGACTCTGTAGTCGAGAAAATGATTGAAATGAAGGTCGATCTGATATTCACAATGACTGCCGATACTACAAGAAAGACACTGAAGAAACTGGCAGGCAGGCCGGTCCCTGTTATTTTCGGAGGGATTTATGACCCGATTGCATCCGGTATAGTAAAGAGCCTCTCAGTCCCCGGCGACAACGTTACCGGCGTCATGATCGGCGGCAGCACTGAAAAGGCCTTTGAATGGCTGCTGAAAGCCGTTCCTCATGCAAAAAAAATATATGTCCCCTTTTCTTCGGAGTCTGATACTGTTGCCATATGCATGAGTGTTTTAAAAAAGAGCGCTGAGAAGTCCCGCGTTGAACTTATGACATCAAAAACCGATACACTGCATGAATTGACAGTGGCACTGGCCTCAATACCCGGAAAAGCGGATGCCATATTCATTCCCAACTCGCCATTTCTGATTACCAATCTTGAAACTATCATCAAGTTTGCAGCAGAACATAAATTGCCGACCGGCTCAGGAACAGGGCAGTACAAAAACGGCATAATGATCACTTACGGACAGGACCATTTTTACACAGGGAAGATAGCAAGCCGGCTCGCCAGCAGCGTCCTGCATGACAGAATTCCTGCTGCTTCTCTGCCTGTAGAGACAACAGAGTATTTTCTCGGCATCAATTTACAGACAGCAACGACTGTCGGCATTACAGTCCCTGACAGCATCTTGCAGCAGGCAAGTTTCATAGTACGCTAAACTCTAACAATTCAGTCTTCACTCAGACCGTATGAAGATTAAAGTCAGCATAAGAAGACGGCTTGTTTTATCACTGGTACTCCTCGCCATAGTTCCGCTTTTATTACTCGGAACACTCCTGTCATGGCAGAGTTATGTAATTCAGCAGAGACAGATCATAGAATTGCAGAACGAGAAAGCCGGTCGTGCCCTGGTCCAGATAAATTCCACAATATACGGACTGGAAAAGGCCTTATACAATGCGCTTAATATCTACCTCAACATTTTAGATTCAGACATTAGCAAACAGAGGCGCGTTTTATCCGAACTGCTCTCCTTACGGGATGAAAAGGGCACAAGCGTCTTCAATGAACTCACACTGATTGATGCTCTCGGACAGGAACTTGCGCGTGAATCACGGACCTCTATTATAACTCCCGATGAACTTGTGAGCAGGGCAACATCGGAGGAATTCACTGCCCCGTTATCAAGCAGGAAAACATACTTTGGCCCTGTTTTCATTGACGGCAAAACAGGTGTTCCGGTGATGCTTTTAAGCGTACCGGTCATTGATGTCCGCAGTGATACTGTGAGAGGTGTACTCGTGGCAGAGATGAAGATGAAATTCATGTGGGACATAGTGGACAAGATAAATGTCGGCGAATCGGGCCTGGTCTATATTGTCGACACGACAGGCAGGGTAATCGTTCATCCTAATCCCTCTGTAGTGCTTAAAGAGACCTATTATGATGTAAATATAAGGTCCGGTACCGGAACAGGCCTTGATGGCGGGAAGGCAGTATTGACCCATGATACTCTTCAGCTCGGCAACAGGCACCTGCATGTGATGACCGAGGTCCCGCTTGAAATTGCGCTGAGAAACACGTACACATCACTGCTTACCATATTTGTATTTCTTGTCCTCGCCCTTACAGGCTCCATCTATCTCGGTTTCATAATTGTGCGTAAGGTCATACGTCCGGTCGAGTCCCTTGCGGAAACCGCAAAGGCAATAAGTTCAGGAGATATCAGCAGGAGATCTGATATATCAGGAAACGATGAACTGGGTGCACTGTCTGATTCATTTAATTTAATGACAGGCCGTCTTGCTGAAACGATAACTTCACTGAAGAGCGAAATTGCAGCGAAAGAAGCCGCTGAAAAAAAGATAAGGCTGGCCTATGAGGAATGGCAGAGGACATTTGACTCCATATCCCAGCCTGTTTCCATACACGACAGGGAGTACAGGATCATTAGGGCCAACAGGGCCTTCGCGGATTTTTTCAAATTAAGTTACCGGGAGTTACTCGGCAAAAAGTGCTTTGAACTGTTCCACTGTTCAAACGGACCGATTGCCGGTTGTCCCCATAGAAAGACCCTCGACACCGGTCTGAACTCTTCAGAGGAACTCTTCGAACCGACCCTTGACAAACACCTGCGCCATACCACATCTCCCATCCTCGATGACAACGGTGATATCACCGGCTCTGTGCATATCGCAGAAGATATTACGGAACGCAAGCACACAGAGGAAAAAATTATTGCCTCGCTCAAAGAGAAAGAGGTGCTTCTTAAGGAAGTCCACCACAGGGTAAAGAACAACATGCAGGTCATTTCGAGTCTTCTGAACCTTCAGGCCAGACAGATAAGCGACAAACAATACGCCGACCTGTTCAATGAGAGCCGCAACAGGATCGCTTCCATGTCCCTTGTACACGAAAAACTGTACAACTCAAGGGACCTGGCACATGTTGATTTCAAAGATTATGTCCATACCCTTGTCAACGGACTGTCCGCATCTTACGGTGCGGCCTCAAGCAGAGTTTTTTTGACAATGTTAATTGAAAACATAACTCTTTCGATTGACACAGCCATCCCGTGCGGCCTGATAATCAATGAACTTGTATCAAATTCCCTCAAGTACGCATTTCCCGAAGATAAAAAGGGGGAACTGAAGATAGTCCTTGAAAAAGCGGATTCTGATGAGGACCGCCATTACTACAACCTGATAATCAGCGATAACGGTATCGGCATTCCAGAGGACATTGACATACGAAAAACAAAGTCACTCGGCCTGCAGCTTGTCAGCAATCTGGTCGAACACCAGCTTCAGGGGAATATAACACTCGACAGGTCGGGAGGGACCCTGTTCCATATTACATTTAGAGAACTGAAATACAAAAACAGGATATAAGGAGGTCGCATCAACATGGCAGAACGTTCATTCATTAAAGCATTCAAGGGTCTTTTGCCGATACTCAGGATAGCCAAAATCACGTTAATATGCCTTGTCGTGCCGTTGCTGTTTGCATCTTCTGTTATTTCGGGGAAAAACGTGCGGGGTCCGGCGTTCTCCGGTCCGGACAACCTCATGGAGATGCCGGCTGACTGGCAGGAAAGGACGGTAAAGCATGAGTCGGCAGACGCTGACCTTGTGGTGACCCTCGACGGCCAGATGTATCACGCATGGGAACCGATCATTCAAAAATATGCTAAAGAAAACAGCCTTAAAATAGTCGTGAACAACGGGACCTGCGGAGTAGCAGCCGGAGGGCTTACGCAGAAATCAATCGACATGGGGGTGTTCTGCTGCCCCCCTGACAGGACAGACAGGCTCCCTGGCGTTCGTTTCCATACACTCGGCATAGCAGCCATTGCACTGATTATTCATCCTGATAATCCGCACGACAATGTGACACTTGAGCAGGCACGTCAGTTGTTCGGAGGGGCACAGCGCAACTGGTCCGGCACAACCTTAAAAAAAGAGACTCTGGTGCTGCCCGTAGGCAGACTTCACTGCAAATTAAGGCCGGGACACTGGCGGTTACTGCTCGATAACAAAGAACTGTTCAGCCCTGACCTCTTTGAAGTGGGCGCCATGCCGGACATGATCGCCAAGGTAGCTGCCAATCCCGGCGCAATAGGCTATGAGACCTTATGGATGATGCGTTACTATGAGGACCGGGGCAGGACCAGGTTTCTGAAGATAAACGGATACAGTCCCGACGACCCTGCCAATGTAGTGTCCCTTAAATATCCCTTATACCGTGTCTACAGTTACGCTGTCTGGGAAGGCCGCAATCTCGAAAAGCCGCATGCCCGGAAACTTGGGGAATATCTGATGCAGCAGGCTGAGCAGCTTGAGGCAAAATACAGCTTTATCCCTGCGTCCGCTTTAAGAAAGGCAGGCTGGAAATTCAGGGGCAATGAACTTACAGGAGAACCTGAATAAGGAAATGAACACACTTCATGACCGGAACAGCAAGGCGGACACTGCCACCGGCACCACACCGGTCCGTGAGTTTTTGAACCGCGTCCCGCTTACCCTGAAAATGGTCCTGATCACAACTCTTCTCGGTATCTGCCTGTGGGCTGTGATGGAGTATATACAGAGCGCCAGGCTGAAAAAGATATTTTACGTCCAGATGTTCGACAAAATTTCGGAGCAGTCCATGGAGTGGCGGATAAGTCTCGACCAGTACATAAGGTTCCATCATGAAACTGCAGAGATCATTGTTTCTCAAAAGGCATTCAGCGATTATGTAAACAGCAGGAGATGGAGCAGTGCCGATGAAGAGGTCAGGTATTATGCTCAACCTCCTGCATGGTTGCTGAGGCCCTCCATATTACGATCACTTGTCCGTCCAAGATACGCCACGCTGCTTGACGCTGACGGAAGGGTCAGGGAGATATATTCGCGGCATGACGACAGGATTTCAGCATCCGAACTGCTTCACCCGTCAGCGCTCTGGCTGTCAAAAAGCAGGGAGCAGAGCTTCGTAACGAAAATCGATAACCTGCATTATGTCATTACATCGGAACCATTGTACGACCCTCACGGGAAATTACAGGCAACTGTGATGCTCGCTTCTCCCATTGACGAAGAGTTCCTTGTCTCGGCAATAGGCATTCTTCAGCCCGGCTATCTTATGGCGCTTGTCGATCATAAAGAAGACCCGACCGTCCTGATCAGTAACAATCATTCGGTATTGCCGCCGGGAACGCACATTCATGATCTCGGGGACCGTTTTCTCGTCACAGGTCAGGACACATACAATTACGGAGCGGCTGAATATATGATAAATCTGGTCTCACTGATTTCACGTACAGAAGCTGATAAGTTGACCGACTCGGTGATATCGACCGGAAGATACCAGCGCAATATAATTGCTCCGGCATTTATCCTGACCTTCGCTGCTATTATGGTTTATATCACAAGGAGAATAAGCAGGTTGAATAAGCGCATGTCCGATTTTTCGAGGCAGACCCTGGGTATGAAGACAGAGGAACTGCCAAAAGGGGACAAACTGTACCTGCTCGAAAAGAGATTTGAACGCCTCAAAGGGGAAGTGGCCGAAGCGCGTGAGATCATTAAGAAGCAGGCGGAAGAAAAAACAGTCAAAGAGTCCCATGAAAGGCTCCTTACAGTCCTGAACGGCCTTGAAGCGATTGTTTATGTCGCCGACATGCAAACACATGAACTGCTGTTCGCAAATAACTATACCCAGAAAATATTCGGAGATATAGAGGGCAGAATATGCTGGCAGACCATTCAGTCCGGGCAGTCAGGACCATGTGATTTCTGCTCAAATGAAAAACTGCTTACCCCTGCCGGTGAACCGTCAGGCGTTTACACCTGGGAATTCCAGAATACATTCAACGGCAGATGGTATTACATTCAGGACCGGGCCATCAAGTGGATTGACGGGCGGATTGTCAGAATGGAAATAGCGACCGATATGACAGAGCGAAAGCAGTCTGAGAACCAGGTAAAAGAATCACTCTATGAGAAAGAGGTCCTGCTGAAGGAAATCCATCACAGGGTAAAGAACAACATGCAGGTCATTTCGAGCCTGCTTAATATCCAGTCCGGAAAGCTCAAAGGCAGGCCGGAAGCCGAGGTCTTCAATGAAAGCCGCAACCGAATAACAGCGATGGCCCTTGTCCACGAAAAACTCTACAGTTCGGACAGCCTCGCAAGAATTGACTTAAGCGACTATATAAAAAGCCTTGTGAACAGCCTGTTTGCATTTTACGGGAAAAGCCCGAGGAATATTTCTGTAACCGTGCATGCAGACAGCATCTTTCTCGGAATCGACACGGCCATACCATGCGGCCTGATAATTAATGAACTGGTCTCAAATTCCATGAAATATGCATTCCCGGATGACAGGAACGGTGAAATATCCATTCGGATGGAGGACATTTCCTCCACTGCCCGGTGGGACTACGAACTTACGGTCAGTGATAACGGGACAGGAATCCCTGAAGATATGGACATAAGAGAAACTGCTTCTCTCGGACTTCAGCTTGTCACCAATCTTACAGAGCATCAATTGCAGGGCACTGTGGAATTGCTGAGAAACAGCGGCACTGAATTCCGTATTCACTTCATCGAGCCAAAATATAAAAACCGGGCATAACGTCATATTTTACTTTATGCCCGGCAGTGTAATAACTTATACTTGGTAAACCTATAAAAACAAGACAGGTGCTTAGAACCTGCTAAAAGAAGTTCAATCGTTAAATTAAGGGAGTTCCGGATTCTTGGGCATATGGGACCACTCGGTAAGATATTGGTCAATCAGATAGATGTAGTATTCTTTATCTACGGACTCGCCTTCATAATAATGGGGCTTGCTATCCTGCTCCAGCCCAAAAAGGACAGCGAGCATAAGATCGCTGACATCTTCTGGCTCCTGGCATTGTTCGGAATCACTCATGGTGTAAATGAACTCCTTGATATGTGGGCCATTATAAGGGGCCGTCACGATGTACTGGATGCTTTCCGCTGGTTATGTCTTGTTATATCATATCTCTTTCTTTTCGAGTTCGGCAGGCGGTTTTTCTCCCTGAATACAGCAACGGCGCCTGCCTGGCAGAGAAAGGCAGCCGGCCTTTTCGGATGGTGGTCGCTTCCTATTATAACTCTTGCGATTTTTGCCGGTGCATACATCTCTGATGATTTCTGGAAGACAGGGAGCATCCTGGCCAGATATTCACTGGGCCTTCCGGGCGGGCTAATGATAGGCTTAGGCTTTCTGTTTCAGTACAGACATGAAAAAGAAGTTTTAGGAAAGCTGGGGGTGAAGTTATATTTCATGTCTGCAGGAGGAGCGTTCGTGACTTACGGGATACTGGGTGGGCTGATCGTCCCAAAGGCTGCCTTTTTCCCTGCAAACTTACTCAATACGGAATCCTTTATCGCAACAGCAGGGATGCCTGTCCAGGTACTGCGGGCAGTATGCGCCCTTGCAGCTGCCTGGTCTGTAAGCGGAATCCTGAAGATATTTAACTGGGAGATGAGAGAAAGGCTGCAGAAACGCTCTGACAGGCTTCAGGCTGTAAATAAGGAACTACAGGTTGAGATTGCTGAACGCAGACTCGCACAGGAGCAGCTTAACGCTTCACTCAGGGAAAAAGAGGTCCTGCTTAAAGAAATATATCACAGGACCAAGAACAACATGCAGGTCATTACCAGTTTGCTGAATCTCCAGTCCACCCAGATTGACGATCCCCGCTACGTTACGCTGTTTGACGACAGCCGCAACAGGATAGCCTCAATGGCCCTTGTTCATGAAAAACTCTACCGCTCGAAAAACCTTTCGAACATCGATTTTAAGGACTATGTATCAAGTCTCGCAAACGGCCTTCTCACCTTCTACGGCAAAAGCGCCAGAAGCGTCTCATTTACCGTAAATGCCGGAGGGATCGTTCTGGGCATCGACACGGTCATTCCCTGCGGCCTTATCATCAACGAACTAGTTTCAAACTCACTCAAGCACGCATTCCCTGAAGGCAGAGGCGGAAGGATATTGATAGAACTTAATAATACATATGCTGGTGAGAATCGGAACAGTGAATATGAGCTGACTGTAGGTGATGACGGTATCGGACTTTCAAAAGATATTGATATCAGGAATACAAAATCCCTTGGATTACAGCTTGTCACCAATCTCACCATGCATCAGCTCAGGGGAAGCATTGAATTACGCAGGAATGAAGGTACTGTTTTTAATATCCGTTTCAGGGAACTCAAATATAATGACCGGTTATAATACACGCCATATTAAAGGAGAACCTCAGTGGAAAAAGCAAAAATATTAATCGTAGAAGATGAAGCCATTATCGCAAAGGACCTGCAGTGGAGACTGGAAGGGATGGGATATGATGCACCTTTGATAGTGGCTACAGGAAAAGAGGCCGTTGATAAAGCACATGCCATCAGGCCTGATCTTATTTTAATGGACATCATGCTGCTCGGGCCAATGGACGGCATTGAGGCCTCCAAACAAATCCGCTCAGAGATCGACATACCGATCATATATCTCACTGCATACGCAGACGAAGAAGTGCTGGAAAGGGCCAAGATAACCGGGCCCTTCGGATATCTCATCAAACCCATTGGAGACAGGGAGCTGCACAGCAATATCGAAATAACCCTTCACAAGCACAGAGTAGACAAAAAATTACGTGAGAATGAAAAATGGCTTTTCACTGTGCTCACCAGTATTGGCGATGCAGTCATAAGCACAGATACAAACGGACACATTCTGTTTATGAACCCGGCAGCTGAAGTCCTTACGGGCTGGAAAGAAGAGGAGGTCTCAGGCAGGACGCTCGAAGATATCTTTAATATCATAAACGAAAAAACAGGAGATAAGGTCGAAAGCCCTGTTCAGAAAGTGCTGAGACAGGGCACAGTGGTGGGTCTTGCAAATAATACGATATTGATTACCAGAAACGGGACAAGGATCCCGATCGATGACAGCGGCTCTCCGATAAAAGATGAAAAAGGCAATATACTGGGAGTGGTCATGGTTTTTTCCGATATCAGCACAAGGAGAAGGGCGGAAACACTGCTTATGCAGTCCAAGAAGGATTGGGAAGACACCTTTAATACAATTACGGACATGATCACGATCCACGACAAGGATTTCAATATCATCAGGGCCAACAGGGCGGCTGAAAAGATACTTGGGCTGCCCCTGCTTAACACATCAAAGGCAGAGTGTTTCAGATATTACCATGGAACAGCCAATCCGCCCCGGAGCTGCCCGAGCTGTGAGTGCCTTAAAACGGGTGAACCGTCAACATTTGAAATTTACGAACCTCATCTGAACATGTACCTTGAACTGAGGGCCATGCCGAGGTTTGACAGCAACAATAATCTTATCGGGTTGATACATGTTGCCAGGGACATTAGTGAAAGGAAAAAGATAGAGGAGGAGATAAAGAGGGCAAAGGTTGAATGGGAGATGACATTTGACAGCGCGAATGAATTTATAGTGCTCGTTGACAGGGGACTGAATATATCGCGGTGCAATAAAAGCTTTGCCAGGTTCGTAAAAAAATCCATCGACGAAATCATCGGAAAGAAGTGTTCCCTGTTTTTTCCCTGTGATGCTGTGAGGAACGATGAATCAAAATCTGCCTCGAACATCGAGATTAAAACCGATACAGGCCACTGGCTCTACCTGAGTTCGTATTCAATCCTTGATGAGAAGGGCGAATTCCTCCACACGATTATCATGGCAACAGATATAACTGATATGAAAAATACCCAGCAGAGACTCCTGAAGTCTGAGGATGAACTCATATCCAGAGTCAAGGAGCTTGAAGATTTCTATGAAATGGCTGTTGGCAGGGAGCTGAAGATGAAGGAACTTAAAAGCGAGATCTCGAAGCTGAAAAAGGTGCTCGCAAAGGAAAAGGAATCAACAGAAAAAATTGATTCTTAAATCAACTGAATTGCAGTCAGTAATTACTCTTAACTGGAAGGAACAATGATCAAGGTCCTCCTTACACTATTGCTAACTTTGCTTACCTGTATCTCAAACGCTTCTGCTTTTGACACCGCAGCGCTCCAAACAGAGACTGCAGAGGAGCTTCTCTTCTTCTTTGAGGAGGAGGAGCTTGTGATCGCAACAAGGAGCACGATCCCTGTCAGAAAGGCTCCGGCAATAGCCACGGTCATCACCGCCCAGGAAATAAGGAACATGGGAGCAAGGAACACTCTTGATGTGCTAAAGACAGTCCCCGGCTTTGGCGTGTCCACCACCGAATTCAACCTGAAGATGCTTGAGGTCCGGGGGATACTGACACAGCTGTCCGAAAAGGTCCTCTTCATGATCGACAGCCACCGTGTAAACCTCCATTGGAACGGAAGCGCGCTTTATCAGATCGTCAATACCATCCCTGTAGAGAACATAAAAAGGATTGAGGTCATCAGGGGGCCTGGTTCAGTACTGTACGGCGCAAACGCCTTTGTCGCGGTAATAAATATTGTCACAAAAGAAGCTGAAGATATAAAGGGCATTCAACTGACTGCGGGAGGAGGAAGTTTTGATACAGAGCATTACAACCTTCTGTACGGGCATAACGGGCAGAAATTAAAAATCATGGGCAGTCTCGACTATTACGATACGGACGGGGCCAGGATCAGAATTGAGGAAGATGCGCTCACCGGAACCCCTTTTACAAAAACCCCCGGAACAACCCGTCTCGGAGAGGAAAAGACCGACCTGTTTTTAAAGGCGTCATACGGCGACCTGTCATTTCGCGGGCACTATCAGCAGGAACGGAATGAACAGTATATCGGAATGGGTTATGCGCTCACGGATGAAAGTTATCATAAGCAGACCAGCTACTGGCTTGAACTGGACTACAACCTCAATATCACCAATGACCTCTCTTCACATATAAAAATACATCTGGACAATTTCAGGCAGGAACCCCATGTCAAAATCATGCCGGATGGTTTTGCCGGCATGTTCCCCAGCGGGATGATCGGGCAGCCCTTTCTCAGGAACAGGAGTATGGGGGGTGAACTTCAGGTGGATTATGACATATGGGACAATAATCACTTGACAGCCGGAGCCTACTACGAAAAGGTAAAGCAGTATGACGTAAAGCATTATACCAACTTCGATCCCCGTGTCTTTCCTCCTGTTCCCGTAGACCTCGGCCCTGTTCAGAATGTGTCATCGTGGGCGAACTGGAACCAGGACACCAAAAGAGAGATCTGGGCGTTTTATGTTCAGGATGAGTGGGAAATCATTGATAACTTAAATCTCACTGCAGGCCTGCGGCATGACCACTACAGCGATTTCGGAGATACGACGAATCCGAGGGTCGGTATCGTATGGGGCTTTTGGGAGAAGGCTGATTTAAAGCTTCTGTACGGCAAGGCGTTCAGGGCCCCGAATTTTGTTGAGCTATACAACCGCAATAATCCTGTCAATGTCGGCAATACTGACTTGAAGCCCGAAATGATCACTACGTACGAGGCAAGCATCGGTTTTAAACCCGCAAGGCCATTTACGGTTGATCTTAATTATTTCTACAGTGATATTCAGGACCTGATAATCTGGAACTCTCAATCACCTGCGGTCCACGTGAATGCAGGGGAAGCCAAAGTCAACGGCATCGAACTTGTGATGACCGGGAAGTACACGTCTGAAAATTACTGGAAACTGTCCTACACATATCAGGACCCTGAAGACTCTGCCACCGGAGAGAGATTGCCATATGTTCCTTTACACCGGGCTTCCGCAAATATAAATTACGGCCTTACTAAATATCTGAACGTGCATACCGATGTGTTATGGACAGGCGAACGGTCGAGACCGGAGGGTGACACGAGAGACCCTGTGGCTTCTTATACTACAGTTGATCTAGCATTAATATTAAAGAACTTTTACAGGACCCTTGAGATACAGGGTACAGTCCATAATCTCTTTGATGAGGATTATGAAGACCCCGATACATCAGGTGATAAACAGTACATTACCGGTGATTTCCCGAGAGAAGGGATTTCCGGGATGATAAGTGTCAGTTATAAATTTTGATAAACAGTATATAACGTACGCAGACTACTACTCATGGTTCATAATACTTTTTGCCGTCATTCCTGGGAAAACAGGAATCCAGCTTTATTAAGAAGTTACTGGATACCCGCTTTCACGGGTATGACATCATTCTTACACATTAAGGCATACTGCAACAGCCTGACAAATGGAGAACAGAATGAATAAATTCCTATTTACTATCTTAATCTTATTGATTACCTGTTCAGCTTCCTTTGCCCTTGAGTTTGCGGAACTCCGGACCGAAACAGCCGAAGAGCTTCTTTTTTTCTACGAGCAGGAAGAGCTTGTTATTGCTACAAGGCAGTCAATTCCCGTAAGCAAGGCCCCCGCCATAGCTACAGTCATTACAGACAGGGAGATACGGAACATGGGGGCAAGGACCCTGTTTGATATTCTAAAGAGGGTTCCGGGCATAGGGGTCTCCATAGCTAACGTTGCAGTGTATCACACCATTGAAGTAAGAGGGGTAAAGTCCCTTAACAGCGAAAAAGTACTCATCATGGTTGACGGCCACAGGATTAATGAAGAGATGCATGGCTCTTCGGCTTTTTTCTTCGGGTATATGTCGGTTGACAGCATAAAAAGAGTCGAAATAATCAGGGGGCCCGGCTCTGCTCTTTATGGAGCCAACGCCTTTTTAGCTGTAATCAATATTATCACCAAAGAGGCAGCAGACATAAAAGGGCTTCAGGTCACTGCAGGAACTGGAAGCTTTGATACACAGCACTACAACATTCTGTTCGGATATGACGCCGAGAAGTTAAAGATATCAGGCTTTATTGACTACCTTGATACAAACGGACCTTCTTCATTTATAGAGCAGGATGCTGCAGGTGAATCAGGTGATACGCTTGAGTGGCAGGAAAGACCGGACATGGGACTTTCCATTTCTTATGACGACCTTACTCTGAGAGTGCGGTATCTCAGGAATGAAATGGGACCAATTATCGGTGCTGGTTCCGCCCTTAATGACGAATCGGTCCAGGACTGGGGCCAGTACTATGCCGATCTCTCCTATAACAAGGGCATAACTGAATATCTCGATATAACAACAAGGCTGTATTACGACCAGGTCATTTTAAACCCATACTGGGAACTGTTCTCCGAAGGCTTCAGAGGGATTTATCCCGATGGACTGCTGGGCAACCCTGAATCAAAGCACAGGAAACTGGGCGGTGAGATTACAACAGATTACTCTTTGTCCGATCACCTGATCACGGCAGGGGTCATGTATGAACATGTTAAGCAGTATGATGTGCATTCTTTCGGTAATTTTCACCCTATAACTTTTGCTCCTCAGGACTACGAGGAGACAGCCAACTTTAACAGGAATGTGAAGAGAGAGATCTTTGGACTCTATGTTCAGGATGTCTGGGATGTTATGGACACTATGTCATTGACAGCCGGAATTCGGTATGACCATTATTCCGATTTTGGGGAGACCACAAACCCGAGGGCAGGACTTGTATGGGAATTTATAGAGAATACGTCTCTAAAGATGCTGTATGGCAGTGCCTTCATAGCCCCTAATTTCTCCCAGCTCTACCACGCTAACAACCCATCACTCATCGGGAACCCGGAACTTGATCCCGAGACAATCCATACTTACGAGATTGGCATTGAACACCGTTTCCTTGAAAAATATACTGCAAGACTAAACTACTTCTACAACGAAATATCAGACATAATTGTAAGCGGCGAGAAACCTTCTCCAACAGAGCCAGCGCAATACAAAAACAGGGATGAGGCCGAAATAGACGGCATTGAAGCGGAACTGCACTTTGATTTCGGCCATGATAATTACGGTCATTTGAATTACAGTTATCAGCATCCGGTTGATGATAATACAGGACAGAGGCTGCCCGATGTCCCGGCCCACAGGGCGAATGCGGAGATCAATTACGCGCCGTGGAAATATCTGAACACAAATGTGAGCGTATCCTGGGTCGGGAAAAGATACAGAGACGACAGGGACACGAGGGATGATCTGCCCGCTGAAACACTGGTCGACCTGACGCTGATCGCGAAGAACTTTTATAGGACACTGCAAATCAGGGGATCGGTCTACAATCTCTTTGATGAAAATTACCTCGACCCCAATCCATATCCGGGACAGGTGCCCAATGACTATCCGGCAAACAAACGGATGTTTATGTTTGAGGCAAGGTATACATTTTAAATGTTAAAATACGGAATCAGGTTATTAGTGAACATATGAGGGGACCCGTGCTGAAGCATAATTATAAATTATTTATTATTCTGACTGCTCTCATGGCGGTCCCTCTGTCTGTCTGGACTGTGGAGTCGGCTGACCTGCTAATTATAGGTGACACAAAGCTCAAGCCGGTGTCGGACTTAATCGCGGGGATAGAAGAGGACTTATCATATTCAGCAACGGTCAGGTCTCCGGCAGATGTGAAGGACAATTTTGAAGGTATTATTCAAAGTGAAGGCGCAAAGGCTGTGGTGGCACTTGGTCAGGACGCTGTCAATGTCTCGCTGTCGCTGCCCGAATCAATTCCGGTCATTTACGGTCTTATTATTAATCCCCCTGAAACTTCTAGAAGAAACATGACAGGTGTTTATATGGCAACACCTGTTAGTGAATATATATCTTTTATAAATAAGTATTTCCCTGCCATTAAACGGATCGGAATAATATGTGAGCCCAGAACCAGGGACCTTGTGTGCCAGGGGGCGGTCCCGGCAAATGCTGTGTTTTACTATGCGACAAATCCATATGAATTCATCTCCGCCGTAAGCGGAATGCGAAACAATGTAGATGCGCTGCTGCTGCTTCCGGAGAAAAACCTCCTCTCCCAGACCGCTCTTGAGAAGGCGTATCTCTATTCCTTCAGGGACAACATCCCTGTCATCGGCATTTCTGAAAAATACGTTAAAACCGGCTCCCTCTTTTCTCTCGGTTTCGACGCTGCTGACATGGAAAGACAGCTCGCAAATCTCATTGTAAAGGTGCTTACTCGAGGGAAAGCAGCAGGCATGCCACAATCTGCTCCTGAAAAATTCACCCTGTATATAAACAGAAAAACAGCGGAAGCCACAGGTGTTCATGTCCCGCCTGTACTTCTTAATATGGCTGAAAGGGTATATCCATAATGGCGTTTCTTGCAGGCACGATAAACAAAATCATAAGCGAGATACTGCCGAAGCGTTTTAATACCATAAGAATAAAACTGCTTGTTGTGGCCGTTGCCGGGCTTGTGCTTGCCTCAATTATCTACACAATTGATTCTGTCAGGTCTGAACAGGCGATCATGAGAAAAGAGATCGACAAAAAAGTGGAGGTTGTGACCAGGCTTGCCACAAATTTAGGGGAACTTCCGCTCCTGTCAAGAAATCCGGAGCTTATGCAAAGGACCCTCGCATCCCTTAAGAATGTTGCAGATGTATCATATGCTGCGTTCTACGACTTTGATATGAATCTGCTCGAACAAACCGGCGATACCCCCCTCCCCGTCTGCGATCATCCCCGCAAACCGGACATGTCGTTTGTGGAAGGACCGCACTATATCGATCTTTGTGCGCCTGTATTTAGTATCAGGGCGGGTGAGGACATCGGTATCTTTCGCGATGATGCTGCCATGGACACAAGAGATCAGGTCGGATGGATACGGATCGGGTTCTCCAAGGCTTATCTGAATGAGGCCCAGCAGTCGATCATCTTAAGAGGGGTCCTGATAGCGCTTATTTTTACCTTCCTGAGCAGTCTGCTCGTATACAAATTGACTGCAGCAGCTACAAAACCCCTTACCCTGCTGTCAGGCGCGGTACAGAGCGTCAGGGACGGCAGATATCCCGAGTTGTCTGTCTCCTCCGGAGATGAAGTGGGCATACTCACTTCCGAGTTTAACAGGATGAGCAGGTCAATAAGCGAAAGAGAGGAGATGCTGGTAACACGAGCCAGACTGTCTTCCTTTGTCTCTGACATCGGTTTTGTTCTGACTGAAGGCGCTCCACTCCGGACAACACTTCAGCACTGCACAGAAATTATTGTTACTCAGATTGACTCAGCGCTGGTGCGCATATGGACATTCGACCTTGAAGAAAATGCTTTCGTTCTGCAGGCCAGCTCCGGCATATATACTCCGGCAGACAGCCCGGTCAGCCGACTTCCTGCTGATGGGTCCACACTCTGGACCGCCGCTGAGCAACTACAGCCTCAATTTGCCAACTCGGTCCATATACTTAATGCCGCGGAACGGGAATGGGCAGATAAAGCAGGGATCGTCTCTTTTGCGATTTTTCCCCTGGCAATAGAATCCAGGCTCGTCGGCATGCTCGAAATATATTCAGGAAGGCAGCTGCTTAATGAAACATTTACAACACTGGATACTGTAGCAGACCAGATTGCCATAGGCATACAGCGAAAGCTTGCGGAGCAGCACATCGAGGCCTCACTCGTGGAAAAAGAAGTCCTGCTCAGGGAGATACACCACAGGGTCAAAAACAACATGCAGGTTATATCGAGTCTGCTGAACTTTCAGACCCGTTATGTTAATGATAAACAGTTCATCACTATCCTTAATGAAAGCCAGAACCGCATTAAATCCATGGCCCTTATACACGAAAAGCTGTACCGGTCCAGTGACCTGGCAAATGTAGACTTCAATGATTACATCACAAACCTCTCACATGATCTGTTTAAATTTTACGGAGTGGATACGGACAGGATCACCCTTAAGCTCGACCTGCAAAGGATTGCCTTTGAAATCGATACCGCCATCCCCTGCGGCCTGCTGGTAAATGAACTCCTTACCAATTCCCTGAAGCATGCGTTCCCGGATGGAAGAAGGGGGGAAATACATATAATCCTCAGGGAGAAGAACGCTGATAAAGGCAGCCATTATGAAATGACTGTAAGTGACAACGGCATCGGAATACCTGCAGATCTTGATATCACAAAAACAAAATCATTAGGTTTACAGCTGATCCACACTTTATCAGAACATCAGCTCCAGGGCCGACTGGACCTGGACAGATCAAACGGGACTACATTTCATATCACCTTCAGGAAGCTAAAGTACAAAAAAAGGATTTAATCAAGTCGTTAAAAGGATTCAAGGATTCAAGGAGTCGAGATAAAATCCGGTTTTTAGTTTTCGGACTATAGATCAGAAAACAGCGAACAACTTTATTATCACTTGACCCCTTGGACCCTCGAATCCTTGGACCCTATACTGAAATGATCAATAAAGTCTTAACTTGCTTATCCACTCTATTCCCGGAAAAACTCTCTTTTACGTTATCCTGATTTCCTTATCGTCTGTTACGCCGTTTTTACGCATGAAAGTGGGCACATCAAGATAGTCCTCTCCGCCCTCGACCATTATCTCTTTTGACAGGAGCCGGCCT
This sequence comes from Nitrospiraceae bacterium, assembly GCA_003599025.1. Taxonomy (GTDB): domain Bacteria; phylum Nitrospirota; class Thermodesulfovibrionia; order UBA6902; family UBA6902; genus UBA6902. The sequence continues at coordinate 20,251 of QZIL01000043.1, forward strand.
GAGCCCTTCAGTGTGTTAACGTCCCGCGAGGGTCTCCATTTATCATAAGAGGGCATTACGGCACGCGGTTTTTCCTCAAACCCGGTGGCTATAACCGTAACAATAATCCTGTCGTCCATATCAGGGTCGATGACCGAGCCAAAGATGATTTCAGCGTCCTCATCAGCAGCCTCCCTTACCAGGCTGGCAGCCTCATTTACCTCATGGAAAGATAAGGAGGAGCCTCCAGTGATGTTTATCAATACGCCTTTAGCACCATCAATGGAGGTCTCCTCCAGCAGGGGACTCTTTATCGCCATCTTCGCTGCGTTCACGGCCCTGTTTTCACCATCAGCATTGCCAATCCCCATAAGGGCCCTTCCGCTGTCCAGTAATATTGTCTTTATATCTGCAAAGTCCTGGTTTATCAGTCCGGGTACGAGTATAAGGTCGGATATGCCTTTCACCGCCTGCCTCAGTACATCATTGGCCAGGTTCAGGGCCTGCAGCCACGGCGTATGCTTTTCGGTAATGTCCAGAAGCCTGTTATTATGGATGATGATTATTGAATCAACATATTTTCTTAATTCCTTGATACCCTGCTCGGCGTTTCTCGCCCGTTTGTTGCCTTCGAAAAGGAACGGCCGCGTTACAACCGCGGTTGTGAGAATGCCCATCTGTTTTGCGGTCTCGGCAACAACCGGGGCAGCCCCGGTCCCTGTTCCACCGCCCATACCTGCGGTTATAAATACCATATCAGCACCACCTATGGCCTGTTCGATCAAAGTCCTGTCATCAAGCGCTGCCTGTCTGCCAACTTCAGGGTTTGCACCTGCGCCGAGCCCTTTAGTCAATGTATTGCCGATCTGTATGCACTGGTTCGCGAGGGAGGATTCAAGAGCCTGAGCGTCCGTATTGATTGCAATAAATTCAACACCCGACAGGCTTGACGCAATCATGCTGTTTACCGCGTTGCTGCCCCCTCCACCAACTCCGACAATCTTGATTTTTGCGGTTACCCTGTTCTGAATTTCTTCAAGATCAAAAATTCTCATAATATCCTCCCTTTAAATTTTTTTTATTTATGTCAAATTCCCATTTCTCATTAAACCGATGAATCTGATTAGCGTTTGTCCATAAATGCAAGTTTTCAATTTTGTCATGCCCGAAATCTTTAATCGGGCATCCAGTCGTCTTCCCCGTGAAAACATGGGACCAAAATAAAGAACTGGATTCCCGCTCAAAAAACTGCGGGAATGACGGTCCGGTGATCATATCTATGGACACATTCTCATTAACTGAAAATCTTAAACGCCTCCTCATACCACCCCTTCACCCTTGCCTTCATACCGCCATTATTACCCGGTACTGACATGCTTTCCTCAGCACAATACATCGCCAGCCCGGCAGCAGCAGCAAAGGAAGGATCATCTTTCATGTCATCCGCGCCTTCGAAACCGGCTGGTCTCCCTAATCTCACAGGAAGCTCGAGGATGTTCTCAGCCATTGTGGCCATTCCCTCCATGGCAGCAGAGCCTCCAGTAAGAACAACACCTGAATTAATTATCTTCTGAAAGCCACCGGCCCTGATCTCGTCTCTCAGGAAACCAAATAATTCTTCGGCCCTTGGCTGAAGTATCTCGACCAGATGCCTTCTCGGAATATTTCTGAATAATTTACCGTCAGCAAAACCTACGTCTATCTCCTCATCGCCTTTAATGCAGGATATCATTACGCAGCCGTGCTTCTTCTTGATACGCTCTGCTTCCTGGGCAGGGGTCCTCAGGCCTACAGCAACATCATTTGTAAAATTGTTTCCGCCTACCGCGAGTACCGCTGCATGACATAAGCTCCCGTCATAATATAACGCCATGTCTGTTGTGCCGCCGCCGATATCAATCACGGCAACCCCGAGGTCCTTTTCATCCTGTGTCAGGACCGCTGCTGCTGAGGCCAGGGGCTGAAATACAACACCCGTCACATCCAGTCCCGCCTTCTGACAGCTCCTTATCAGGTTCTGGGTGGAAGCTGCAGCACCGGTAATAATTTTCACATTTGTTTCGAGCCTCACACCTGCCATTCCCCTCGGATCAGTTATTCCGTTCTGACCGTCCACGATAAATCCGGATGGGAGCACATGAAGGATCTCCCTGTCAAAGGGGATCGCTACTGCCTTTGCAGCTTCAATCACATGGGCTACTTCCCTGCTGCCTATTTCCTTTTCCTTTACACCTATAACGCCGTGGCTTGACAGACAACCGATATGCACCCCGCTGATACTTATATGCACGGATTTAATGTCCACCCCTGCTGCACTCTCTGCTGCCTGCACAGCCTCGACAATAGAATCCACTGTGCTCTCAATATTCGTTATTATGCCCTTCTTGATGCCCCTTGAAGACGCCTTTCCGACACCGATTATATTTATGCCGCTGCCGGAGCTGTTATGCTTATCGTCCTGAAGGCCGTCTGTTCTCCTGATCTTGTTAAAAAGCCATCTCTTTTCCTGTCGGTGCACGCAAGGCACTTCAGCGACGACCGCGCAAATCCTGGTTGTCCCTATATCAAGACCGACAACAAGACTCTCTTTTTTCATTGCCGTTTCTTTCAGAAATCCAAAAACCATATCAGGACAGTGCCTTTCCTTTCTCTTTTTTCACTTCCTTCACTTCCTCAAGAGGCTTTACTATCACCGTGTCCTTGAACCTCAGATCAACATACTGTACAGGCAGCCCTTTTTTTCTGATCTCGGGCTCAAGCTCCACCCATCTCGCAAATTTCTCTGCGTAATCACCGTAACCGACCTTAATAAATTCGCCGTCTATATGGACTGTGAGTCCATACGACTCAAGACCGATCACTATGGACTCCCTGTCTGTAAAAGCGCTTTTTCCTGAGACAGCCTCAACCAGCTTCAGTGCCTCACCCATCTCTCTTTTGAGTCCGGGGTCTATATTATTTATCACAGGCAGGAAAATGGTGGTCTCTCCTTTAATGCTCTCGAGCCTTGTCCCTTCTCCATCAACAAGATACAACTGTTCATTAAGGCTCAACAGCGCCTTCGGTACCGCTTCTTCAATCCTGACCTCAAGGGTGTCCGGATACTGCTTTCTCAAGGCGACCTTTTTTATCCACGGGTTCTGTTTAAGCCGCCCCCTGAGTTCCGGGAAACCTAGGCTGAACAGCGAGTCGCCCCTTTTCACTTTAAGTGAACCCATCACATCTTCTCTTTCAAGACGTGAGTTGCCGGAAACAATAATGTCCCTGACCCTTAACTGTTCCGTAAACATCTTCATTACAAGCACACCCCCTGCAGTGACGACAACAAAGAGAAGCACCATTGTCGCCCTCTTAAAAAACTGGAGGGCCTTCTCCCCGCGTCTTGAGGCTGCCTTGTTCTTTTTATTCTTTTTCTTTGACCGCAAGCCTCAGAATCTCCTCTACAAGTTGTTTAAAGTCCATCCCGGCTGAGCCGGCAATCTTTGGAAGCAGACTCGTTGTAGTCATGCCCGGCAGTGTATTGACTTCGAGTACATAAGGGGTATGAGTGCCTTCCTCAACTATGAAATCCACTCGCGCCGCCCCGGAGCATCCAAGCGCCTGAAAAGTTTTAAGCGCCATGCCTTTTGTATTTTCGTAAACCGTTTCATCAATTTGAGGCGGTATTATATACTCGGTAAGCCCTGACGTATATTTCGCCTCATAATTATAAAACTCCAGAGAAGGTCTCACCTCTACTCCTCCAAGGACCCTGTCTCCGAGCACTGCAATATGAATTTCACTGCCCTTTATAAACTTCTCAATGAGAACTCTCGGACCGAATGAAAAGGCCATGTCCACAGCTTCCTTCAGGTCGCCTTCTTCTTTTACAATGCTCACCCCGATGCTCGAACCCTCAGTAGACGGCTTGACTACCCAGGGCAGCGGGAATTCAGGGGGCGGATGCCCGGCAGTACCCCCCCGTCGCCCCCCCTTACCAAGGGGGGGATGGGGGGGTGATGATTTTTTGCTGACAACCATAAATGGCGCCACACTCAATCCGTGATGCAAAAAGATTTTTTTTGAGGCCTCCTTGTCCATGGCAAGGGCCGATGCCAGAACACCCGAGCCTGTATATGGGACACCAATCACATCAAGCAGCCCCTGTATGGCCCCGTTTTCTCCTGTGCCGCCGTGCAGTGCAAGAAAAGCGATCTTCACCTTCTCTTTCCTTATGACATCCACAATATCTTTGCCCGCATCTACAAGTACTGCGTTATATCCAAGTTCCTGCAGTGCCTGATATACGGCAAGTCCGCTCCTTATGGAAATCTCCCTCTCAGCAGAGAGCCCTCCCATTAACACACCGATCCGTTTTTTTGTCGCCAATCCTTTAGTCATGTAGTCTCTCCAATTCCTGGCCCCTCGTGCCTGTCCTGATGAGCTTCACCTCCGGTTGAAGGACGATCCCGCTATGTTCCCTTACCATTTCCTTCACTTCTTCCATAAGCTCAACAAAGTCCCTGCAGGTCGCACCGCCTTTATTAATAAAATAATTTGCATGCAGACTGCTTACCTCTACCCCGCCTTTCTTCATTCCCTTGCAGCCTGCTGCCTCTATTAACCTGCCTGCTGCTTCGCCTACAGGGTTTTTAAATACACACCCCGCAGACATTTCCCCGAGAGGCTGGGAGGCTTTTTTCCTGCCTGAATATTCCTTTATACGCCGTTCCACTTCAGCAGGGTCGTCTTTTCTGAGAATGATATTGGCGCTGAGTATAACAGAGCCCTCAGGCAGACCGGAACTCCTGTATGAAAATCCCAGATTGTCCTTATCAAGAATTGCGATCCCGCCATGCGGGTCCATGATCGACACGGAGATTATTACATCGCTGATTTCAACACCGAACGACCCGGCATTCATATAAATGGCCCCGCCGACATAACCGGGTATCCCTGCAAGGGCCTCTATTCCCGAATAACCATATTTTCTTGCATAATTGACCAGCATCGGAAGAGGGACCCCCGAGCCTGCAAACAGTACAACATTATTCTCATCTGAATCCTGTGTCAATTCTATGCTCCTGAAAGCCTTAAGGGACACGGCTATTCCTTCTATCCTCCCGTCCGGAGCGATCAGGTTCGTACCTGCGCCAATAACAAATAAGGGGATATTTTCTTTCTCAGCAACAAGCAGCACATTCTTCAGTGAAAGCGGGTCTTCAGGAAAGACCATGATATCAACAGGCCCGCCTATTCCAAGTGACGTATGCGACGACAAAGGCTCATTAAACTTCATCACGCCTTTAAATAATCCTCTTTCAATTATTTCTTTTAATTGCGTGTCATCCATATCTGAACCCGGTAATCCGACAGGACAAAACATGGAACGGGGATGTCCCTGCCCATATATCATCCTTGTACCTTATGTCCTTTGCCTTTATTTTCCAGAAATTCCTCACCTAACTTCCATACATCGCCGGCCCCGAGGGTCAGCAGTGTATCTGCTTCTTTTAAATCAGAGTCAAGATAATCCAGTATCGCTCCCCTGTCAGCGATATAATCGATGTCCTTGCCCGTGTCCTTTATCCCTTTGCACAGGAGCTCTGAATGGACCCCGGGCAGCGGCTTTTCACCGGCAGGATATATATCCATCAAAATCACCTTGTCTGCTTCTGTGAACGCATCAATAAATTCATTAAGCAGGTCTCTTGTCCTTGTATATCTGTGGGGCTGAAACAGGACAACAAGCCTGCCTCCGATACCCCCCCGTTGCCCTCCCTTACTAAGGGGGGAATGGGGGGCTGACTCTGTGTTCTGTGTTCTTTGTTCTGTGTTCTGTATTATTGCCTCCTTGGCCGCCTTCAGTGTTGCCATGATCTCGGCAGGATGGTGTCCGTAATCATCAACTACATTTATTCCGTCAGCAGTCCCTTTCAATTCAAAGCGTCTCTGGACCCCGCTGAATTTACCGAGTGCCCCTCTTATGATGTCCATGCTGACCTTAAGTTCATTGGCGACCGCGATTGCAGCAAGGCAGTTGCTGACATTGTGCCTGCCTATAAGAGGCACCTTAAAAGACCCTAATGACCTGCCGTTAAGGACAGCTTCAAATATTGAGCTCAGCCCTTCTGTCCTTATGCCCCTTGCTGTAAGGTCCATGCCATCACCCAGTCCGTAAGTAATAAACCTGCGCTGTATCTTCGGCATCAGCTCTTTAATATGTTCGTTATCACCGCACAGGATCGACAGGCCGTAAAAGGGCACTTTATTGACAAATGAGAGAAAGGCAGCTTTTATTTCTTCAATGCTCTTAAAATAATCCATATGTTCCCTGTCGATATTCGTCACGACCGCAATCGTCGGTGAGAGTTTCAGAAAAGAACCGTCGCTCTCATCCGCTTCAGCCACAAGGAACTCTCCCCAGCCGAGCTTTGCATTGCTTCCTATGCCTTTAAGTTTGCCCCCTACAACAACAGTGGGGTCGAGCTTGCCTTCACCGAGCAGACTCGCCACTAGTGACGTCGTGGTAGTTTTCCCGTGTGCCCCGGCAACAAGCACACCATATTTGAGCCTTGCCAGTTCAGCGAGCATCTCGGCCCTGGGTATCACAGGGATCTTCAGTTTTCTTGCAGCTTCCACTTCAGGATTGCTCGAGTTGACAGCAGAAGATATAACGACCACATCGGCCTTCTTCACGTTTTCCTCCCTGTGGCCGATGTTTATGCTGATCCCCATTGCAGCAAGCCTTTTTGTTGTTTCAGACCCCTTCAGATCAGAGCCCTCAACTTCATACCCGAGATTATGCAGGACCTCGGCAATACCGCTCATGCCAACGCCGCCTATACCTACAAAATGCACTTTTTCAAACCTTTTATACATAGCGAACTCCGTTCCAATGGAAGTCACAGAGAAACAAAAAGGAAGTCTGAGGAGGAATTTCTATACGACACCTTTTAAAAAAACCTTTGCAGCATAATAAAACTTCTCTTAATGAAGATGCCGAAGCGTCCTGAAGAAAAACTGTAAAATGGTTTTCGTCGATTATAGAAATTCCGGAGCAGGCTTCCCTTTGCGCATGTAAAGATGTCAATTGATAAAAATCCCCCTTAATCCCCCTTTTCCAAAGGGGGATACCTGAGCAATTACAATAATTCAGATTCTTGAGCATAATAATTTATATTTCTCCAGTCCTTTTTTTTTTAACAGTCCGAGCATCAGTTCTACAACTTTCTTCGCCGCATCACTGCTTCCGAGGCTCTTGCTTATGCGCTCCATTTCTCCGATGGCCTCAGGTTCCTCCAGCAGGTGCCTGATCAGGTCAGCAAGCGTTTTACCGTTAAGGTCTCTCTCCAGTATCATCTGCGCTGCGCCGATGTCCCAGAGTTTCCTTGCATTGATCTCCTGATGATTTGCGGCAGCATAAGGATACGGAATAAGAATCGCGGCCTTGCCGCATGCCGTCAGCTCCGCAAGGGTGGTAGCCCCTGCCCGCGAAATAATGAGGTCAGCCACAGCATACGCATCAGCCATTTCATACGCAAAGGGGATGACAGTACCCCTGAATTCCCTTGAACGGTATACCTCTTTTACCGAATCACATTCCCTCTCCCCTGTCTGATGCAGGAACTGAATATTTTCTTTAAGCGGTCCAAGATATGTCAGGGCCTCGGCAACCGCTTTATTAATACTGCTTGCCCCTAAACTCCCGCCAAATACAAATATGGTGAAACGGTCCCTGTCCAGACTGAAATTCTCACAGCCCCTGTCCCTGTTTCCAGTCAGTATCTCCGCTCTGATGGGATTGCCCGTGATATAGGTTTTGTATTCGGGGAAATACTTTACACTTTCATGGTATGTAACTGCAACGGTATCAACGAATCCCCCGAGAATCTTGTTCGCAAACCCCGGGATCGTGTTCTGTTCATGGATGATTGTAGGGATACCCATCATCTTTGCGCACAGGACCACAGGGCCTGAGCTGTAGCCGCCGACACCCAGAACCAGATCAGGCTTGATGTCCTTCAGTATGTCACGTGAATCCTTCAGTGATACCGGGACTTTCATAAGCGATTTCAAAGTCTTGAACATCCCCTTCCCCACAAGACCTTCTGACCGTATAAATCTGATGTCATACCCTTCTTTGGGGATGACCCTCGCCTCCAGCCCCCTGACAGTACCAACAAAAGTGATCCTCGCATCAGCACGCACTTTATTTATTTCCTTGGCGAGCGCCAATGCCGGAAAAAGATGTCCACCTGTCCCGCCTCCTGCAATAATTATTTTCATCTCTGTCTGTGACTCCATGAATGCGACCTTCCTGCCCTCTGGAGGGCGCCTCTGCCTGCTCCTTTAAAGTACATGACAGGCGACTTTACCGGAGCATCGTCTCCATTTCTGGCAATATTCATAAGTATCCCTGCGGCAGCCATATTGATCAGCAGAGCTGATCCCCCGTAACTGATAAAAGGAAGCGGCAGCCCCTTTGTGGGCATCAGTCCCGTTGATACAGCAATATTTATTATCGCCTGTACCCCGATAAGCATTGTCAGTCCCAGAGTCAGAAAGTAGCTGAAAGGGTCACCGGCCCTTACCGAAACCTGGAACCCTTTAACAAAGAGCCAGATAAAAACAGCTATAACAAACATGGCCCCGATCAGGCCGAGTTCCTCACCGATCAGTGAGAAAATAAAGTCAGTGTGTGCCTCAGGAAGGAAATAAAGTTTCTGCTTGCTGCCTCCCAGGCCGAGTCCCCATAAACTTCCATTGCCAAAGGCGATAAAGGACTGGATAAGCTGAAATCCGCAGCCCTGGGCGTCCTTCCATGGATCGAGGAAACAGAGCAGCCTTTTAGAACGGTATGAAGATGTCATGATAAGCAGGTAGACAGCAGGCAGCGCAAGAAGCGCCAGTGAGCCTATGTGGCTTAGCCTGGCCCCCCCGAGTATGAGAAGTCCGAATGTTAGTATGCCGAGGCTCATTACCGCCCCGAAATCAGGCTGGCGGATAATAATGACCTGAAATAAAAGCATGACACCGAGAGGGATCGCTATACCGTAACGAAAATCCCTCATGCGCTCGATGTTCCTGTCCATATAGTCAGCCAGAAAAATCACCATGACCACCTTGACGAGCTCTGACGGCTGAAATGTGGTCGGCCACAGCCTCAGCCATCTCCGCGCGCCGTTGGCCGAAATACCGATACCCGGCATAAATACCAGAAGCAGCAATACAACAGACACGCCCAAAAGAACATAGACAAGGGACCTGTATTTACGGTAGTCCGTTCTTGCAAGCATCAACATAACAGCAGTCCCTATGCCAACTGTAAAGAGATGCTTCAAAAGAAAATTAAACCCGCTGCCATGTTCACGCATCGACATGAGGGCTGTTGAGCTGTATACCATAACAGTCCCTATCCCGACAAGCAGCAGGACTGATATTAATATGCTCCGGCTATGGCTGGTATTCATTCTGTCTTGCCTGTATTTTTATTTTTATACGCCTTTACGGCTTCCTTAAATTGTCTTCCCCTGTCTTCAAAGTCCTTAAACATGTCAAAACTGGCGCAACCGGGAGACAGCATCACCGTGTCTCCTGACAGTGCCTTTGACATTGACAGTGCGACCGCCTCTTCGAGACCGGCGACCCTGTGCGTCTCTGTTATGGACCCTAAGGCCTCTGCTATTACATCCGCTGCAGCGCCGAGCAGGATGAGCAGTTTCACCCTGGTTCTTATCAGATCACCGAGTACTGAAAAATCGCTCCCCTTATCAAGCCCCCCCATGATCAGGATTACGTTTTCAAAATCCGCAAGGGACTTGGCCACTGCTCCAACATTTGTGCCCTTAGAGTCATTAATGAATCTCACACCGTTAATATCATCTACAAATTCAAGCCTGTGTTCAAGTCCCGGGAAGTTCTTGAGCACGTTTCTGACTGCATCAGGCCCGCACCCTGAAACCAGGGCAATCAGGGACGCTGCCATGGCATTTTCAAGGTTGTGCACTCCCTTGATCTTTATCTCATTCTGAGATATAAGCGGGAAGGGAGAAGAAGGAAGCGAGATGTGAGACGAGTTGCAATAAATCATTCCATTTTTCAGATATGCGCCCTCCACCTCAAACAAACGACTGAAGTAAATAATTTCAGGTTTTTCACTTTTCATTTCGAGCTTTTCACTTATAATTGTCCGTATCCCCGGGTCGTCCGCATTAAGGACCAGATAATCTTCAGGGGTCTGATTATCAATGATCCTGGCCTTTGCGTCCGCATAGTCCTTCATGCTGTCATACCTGTCAAGATGGTCAGGAGTAATGTTTAGAATTGCAGCAACATTCGGCCTGAACTCTTCAATTGTTTCAAGCTGAAAACTCGAGATTTCAACGACTAAAAAATCAGGGCATGCAGGGACAGGTTTTAAACCTGTCCCTGCTGTCTTTAAAATTTCCTCTGTAAGCGCGTTGCCGATATTGCCTGCAAGGAGTGTATTAAAGCCTGCCTCTTTAAGCATAAGGTCAACAAGTGTTGTGGTGGTCGACTTCCCGTTAGTGCCGGTAATGCCGATAAAACCAGGTGATGGGTGGCGGGTGATGAGTGATGGGCTTTCTGTATAGTCTTTATTACTCATAACTCTTAACTCATAACTCTTAACTATCTGATATGCCAGCTCCAGTTCACCAATGACTGGTATCCCTTTTATATCTGCCTTGACCAGGAGCGGTATATACACGGGCACTCCGGGGCTTATTACTATCATGTCCATGGAATCAATAACCTCTCCGGCTTTTCCCTCTGCTATAAATTTCACTGAAGATGACAACTGTTTTATCCGGTCAGCCAGTGTATCAGGGGATTTGCTGTCGGTAATCGACACCTTTGCCCCCAATTCAGCAAGAAGGTTTGCCGCGCCTGTACCGCTCCTTGCGAGGCCGACTACCAGGATGTTTTTACCTTTAAATTTATTTTTCTTTTCCTGTTTCACTTTTATCATTTATGTTTTACTTCAGTCTGTTTTCTGAAATCTGCGCTCTGCGTTCTTTTTATCTCACCTTTAGCGTCGTCAAACTCAAAAGAGCCAGGATAATTCCCGCGATCCAGAACCTTACAATGACCTTTGGCTCCGGCCATCCCTTCACTTCAAAATGATGGTGGATCGGAGCCATCCTGAATACCCTCTTCCCGGTCAGCTTGAATGACGCCACCTGAATTATTACTGAAAAAGTCTCTATAACAAAAATACCACCTACTACCGCCAGTACTATCTCCTGTTTTGTTATTACTGCAAGTGTACCCAGCGAGCCGCCAAGGCTGAGGGAGCCGACGTCCCCCATAAAGATCTCGGCCGGATAACTGTTGTACCATAAAAACCCGAGAGAGGCCCCGAACATTGCCCCGCAGAAAACAGTAAGCTCACCGGTGCCGGGCAGGAAGAGTACATGCAGATACTGTGAAAATCCGGCATGGCCTGATATGTACACAAGTGCCCCGTTTGCCAGGCACGCTATGCCCACCAGTCCGATGGCAAGCCCGTCTATGCCGTCTGTAAGATTGACTGCATTTGAAGAGCCGACAATGACAAGTATGGAAAACGGGATATAAAACCACCCGAGGTCTATCAGCCATTTCTTGAAAAAAGGTATGCTTAATTTTGCGGCATATATGTCATTAGGGTCGTGGTAAAAGAATATCCCGATTATAAGTGCCAGCACTATCTGGGCGCCGAACTTGTACCAGCCCCTTAAGCCCTTGGGGTTCTTTTTTATGGACTTGAGATAGTCATCTGTAAACCCTATCAGACCAAAACCCAGCAAAGCCGTCATCATTATCAATATATATCTGTTGCTTAAGTCTCCCCACAGCAGCACACTGACGGATATAGACAGAATGATCAGCAGACCGCCCATAGTGGGCGTCCCTTCTTTGCCCAGATGAGTCCTGGGACCATCATCCCTGACATGCTGGGTGAAACTCCATTTCCTGAGTTTTTCAATGATCCATGGCCCCAATACCAATGTAGTCACTATCGCCGTAATGATCGCTAGTGCGGTCCTGAACGTAATATAGCGAAATACGTTAAAAGGGGAGTATATGTCATAAAGAGCATAAAACAGTTTATACAGCATTTGTTATACCTTCAACAATTCTTTCCATGGACATCGAACGAGACCCTTTTACGAGTACGGTATCGCCCTGTCTAAGAATGTCCATTATGTTTTTTTTTGCCGCATCCGCATCAGGGAAAATATAGACATCAGGGGCCGGCTTGCCCCCTTTTTCCTTCCTGCATTCTTCTGCTGCAATGGCCATCAATTCTCCGACAGCCACAAAGACATTCACTCCTGCCTCACGCACCATGTCTCCGGCAGCCCTGTGTTCCTTTTCCGCGAACGCATCCAGTTCACGCATGTCACCAAGTACAGCGACTGTTCTGCCTCCAGCACCGAGACGGACGAGCTCGTTCACCGATTTTTCAACTGACGACGGATTTGCATTATATGAATCATTTATCACTGTAATGCCTTTGACGTTCATGATTTCAAAGCGCATCGGTATGCTCTTGTGTTTTTCAAGGGCTGTCTTTATTTCACCGAGGCCCACTCCCAGAGACACACATGCTGCCGAAGCGGCAAGCGCGTTATACACATTAAAAAGACCGGGGACATTCAGGCTGACCCATACGCCCTCAGCTTTTACTGTCTCGAGCATGAAAGCACTGCCTGATTGTGAGACCTTCAGATGTTTTGCCATAACATCAGACGGGTTGTTCATGCCGAATGTAATGATCTCCGCATTGAAATTCCTTAATTCTTCGACCCCCTGCATCAGAAACCGGTCGTCGTTATTTACAACTGCCACGCTTACCCTTTCAAGGACCTCAAGCTTTGCAGCACGCACAGCTTCATAACTGCCGAGCCTGCCGACATGGGCCGAGCCGACATTGGTTATTACGCCATGGGTCGGTCCGGCTATCTCACACAACCTTCTGATTTCACCCGAAGCGTTCATCCCCATTTCAAGTACTACTGCCTCATCATAGGGGTTCAGCCTCGTAAGGCTTAGCGGCAGCCCGATATGATTGTTAAGATTACCTTCATTCTTCAGCGTCCTGAATTTTTCTGAAAGTATCCCGTAGATCATTTCTTTTGTTGTGGTCTTGCCGTTACTGCCGGTCACTGCCACCACCGGTATATCAAGCTTCATCCTGAGGAAATGTGCCAGGTCCTGCAAGGCCCTGAGCGTGTCCTTCACATAGATAACGGTTTTGCCTTCTGGCAATTGCCCCTGCTTGATGTCGACCACAGTCCCGCTTCCTTTTAACAGGGCCTTTCCAAGAAATTCATGACCATCGAACCTCTCTCCCCTGATAGCAAAAAATATTTCTTCCTCTGAAATCTTTCTTGAGTCAATGGAGACACCCTTAAATGTCCTGCCATTCTCCGATAGGAGCTCTCCTCCGGTTGCTTCAATTATGTCTTCTACAGTTAACATGATTTATTATTCAATCCGTTGCAGACCGTTAATCAGACGATCATATCCCAGAACACAGATAACAGACTAAAAGCCGGCAAATTTGTAGTTCCTCTGTGCTCTGTGCTCTTTGCTCTGAGATCTGTGTTCTGTTTTTCTTTTCATCTGCTGTTTATCGCCTCTCTGGCAATCTCTTTATCACTGAAGTGATGTCTCACCCCGTTTATTTCCTGATAATTTTCGTGCCCCTTCCCTGCAATTACAACAGTGTCTCCTGCTCCTGCCATTGATATCGCTTCCCTTATGGCCTCTTCCCTTGCAGGCTGAACTTTATAATTGCTTTTCTTAACTCCCTTCAGGATGTCTTCTATAATTTCCATAGGAGACTCGGTCCGCGGGTTATCAGAGGTAATGACCACCAGATCACTCAGCTCAGTTGCAACACCACCCATTAACGGTCTCTTTGTCCTGTCCCTGTCGCCGCCGCATCCGAAGACTGTAATGACCCGATTTCCTGTTATGGCCCTCGCCTCTTCGATACATTTTCTCAGCGCGTCATCCGTGTGTGCATAATCAACAATGCACAGAAAAGTCTGTCCCTCGTCAATATTCTCAAACCTTCCGGGGACAGGTTTCGCATGCTTAATACCGTATTGGATTACATCGTCTTCAAAGCCGAGTGAATAAGCTATCCCTGCTGACATGAGAATGTTGTATACATTAAATCGTCCAATAAGACCTGAGTTGACAGAAAATCTGCTCTTCGGTGTAGAGATATCAAAAGACATCCCGAATCCCGTCTCCTGCCCCTTCCCTCCTGCCACTAACTCACTTATGTTCTCCGCCCTTATCATGGCCCCTTCCTCAATTCCGCATGTTATAACATTACAGTCCAGCGTTCTTGCCAGGGGTCTTATCATCGGGTCATCAATGTTCAGCACTGCGCTGCCGTCCCTGTCGAGATAATGAAAAAGCCTGTTCTTGGCCTTATAGTACTCATCCATTGTGCCGTGAAAATCAAGATGGTCCCGGGTAAAATTCGTAAAAGCCGCTGTCCGGAAAGAACAACCTGCAACTCTCATCAAAGACAGGGCATGGGAAGAGACCTCGATAACTGCATACTGCATCTGATTGTCCACCATTTCATTTAAATACCTCTGAAGGTCCATTGACTCAGGGGTGGTGTTAAATGCATTTGTAATCCCGTCACCGGTCATATAGCAGATCGTCCCGAGCAGACCTGAAGTTTTGCCACCTGCCTCGATAATGCTTTTTGTAATAAAGCTTGTAGTCGTTTTGCCGTTTGTCCCTGTTATGCCTATCAGCGACAAACGCTTTGAAGGATGACCGTAGAAAGACGCAGAAATAAGGGCAAGAGCCTCCCTTGAATCGGGAACCTCAATAAATGAGATCTCGTCCTGTCCGGCAAGTTGCCTTGCTCTTTTCAATTCCACTGCATGCTCTGCAACCACTGCAGAAGCCCCCCTGCTTATTGCATCATCTATGTAATCATGGCCGTCAACGGACAATCCCCTGACTGCCACAAAAAGAAAATCCTTTTTTACAAGTCTTGAATCATAGGCGATTCCCTTTATATCCTTATTTCGCGGTCCGAGTCTGGATTTTATCCTCAGACCCTCTGTCAGTTTTGAATCTGTCATGTATCATTTTCATTAAATCCATTTGCAAAACCGTCTGTTTTTTCAGCACAGGCCCGACACTTACTGGACCGCGCTCACCAGCACGACCCTGTTCTCGTCTTTTTCCATGGGAACATCAAGATATGCAAACGTATGTTCAATAATATTTTTAAACACAGGGGCTGCGACAACTCCTCCGTATGAGGCCCCTTTCGGTTCAAACACAACAACTATCAGAGCCACCCTCGGATTGTCCGCAGGCACAAACCCGACAAAGGAACTTGCAAACTTGTCCGGAGAGTATCGGCCGATCTTCGGATCAAATATCTGTGCAGTACCGGTTTTCCCTGCCACGAGATTGCCGCGTATACTTGCCTTCTGGGCAGTGCCCCCTTCCTCAACAACTGTCTTGAGTATGTCTTTCATTTTATCGGAAGTAGTCTTTGAGATGACCCTCCTCTCTTCCACTGGTCCAACCTTCTTTATGACTTCACCGGTGGGGGAGATAATGTCAGACACTATATAGGGCTTCATTAATAACCCGCCGTTTGCTATGGCGGAATATGCCCTGACCATCTGGAGCGGCGTCATTCCTATTTCCTGACCTATTGATATGGCGCCAATAGACGTTCCGGACCAGTTTTTTACATTTCTTACAATTCCTTTTACTTCACCGGGAAAATCAATGCCGGTCTTGTCACCAAATCCGAATTTTTTGATGTACTCATAATATTTCTCTGCGCCAAGCCTCTGTCCAATCTTTACAGACCCGACGTTTGACGACTTCTGTATGACCTCCTGAAAGCTGAGCACACCGTTTCTGTGCACATCGCGAATTGTCTTTCCGCCAACGGTTATTGAGCCCTTTGAAACATCAAAAATGTCTCTCATGCTCACGACCTTTTCTTCCAGAGCAGCGCTTGCGAGAATTGACTTCATTGTTGAACCGGGCTCAAAGAGGTCAGTGATCGCCCTGTTCCTCTTTTCTTCTGCACCGGCCTCTGCCGGAGAATTCGGGTCGTATGTCGGCCTGTTCGCAAGCGCGAGGATCTCTCCTGTCATGGGGTCCATCATAATTGCTACGGCCGACTTTGCCTTCCACTGCTCCATGGCAGCGGAAAGTTCCCTCTCGACAATGTACTGAATACCCTCGTCGATAGTGAGTATCAGATTGTTGCCCGGCATGGCGTCTTTAATGTCACCTCCAAGACTTCTCCCATGGGCGTCAACACCTACAGAGACACTCTTCACCTCTCCCTTTAAATACTCATTGTAAACAAGCTCAAGACCTGCGATGCCATGATCATCGATATTTGAGAAACCCAGGATATGAGATGCTATCTCACCCTTGGGATAACAGCGCTTCGGTTCCTTCACAAAACCGATCTCCCCCTCGTCAAACCGGTCCCGCAGTGTACTCAGTTTCAGGCTTGTGTCCCGGTCCATTCTCCTTGCGAGCCATGCAAAGGACTTCTTCTTCCTCTTTGACAATATACCGTCGACCTCTCCGGTCGATACCTTTATTATTGGTGCTATTTCAGCAGATATTGCACGCGTATCGTTAATCTGTGAAGGCACTGCAAACAGGGAATCAGTTTCGATATTGGTAGCGAGTTCCTTCAGGCTTCTGTCCCATATCACCCCGCGCTGGGGGGTGAAGACTTTTTCTTTAATATACTGCTGGGCCGCCCTCTGGGACAGCTTTTCGTGATCAAGGACCATCAGGTTGACCAGGCGAAAAAATATTGCGGCAAAACAAAACAGGATTATCGTAACGAGAACCACCGCCCTCTTTTTACTTCTCTGAAGCGGTATTCTTACAGGGTCCTCGTCCCAGAGTTTTCTCGTCTCTTCTCTGTCGGTCCTTCCTCTCCGCATATTTTTATTCAGCAATGCTGCACCTGCTCCCTGTCCTTATTCTTCATCCCACAATACAATCAGTTTCATAAAGATCAAAATTCCCTGCTGCCCAGTATAATAAAAACTGTTTTGACCTTACTTCAGTGACGCGGTACGCGGGCCTGCAGCAGAGGTCCGGGTAACAAAGAATATGTTGTCCCTTTCCGGATTGCTCATGCCAAGCCGGTTTAACGCCACTTTTTCAACATTTCCCATCGCAAAAAAATTGGCCCTGTGAACAACTGCCATTTCCTTCTCACTCACGAGGTCTGCCCTCAACCTGTCCAGCTTGCCGAGCTCGTATTCTAGATTGACTACAGCAGCCTTGAGCCACACTATGGCAAGCAGGCTAAAGCCTATATAAACAAAGAAGGCGGCCTTTATAAACGTCCCGCTTTTTTTATTGTTTCTGTTTCTTCTTGTGTTCATATTTTTTCCCCCACTCTAAGTTTTGCACTCCTTGATGAAGGATTGCTTTGCCGTTCCGTACGGCCAGGGACCAGTGGTTTTTTTGTAATTATGTTAAAACGCCCTTCCCTGGCAAGATTTCTGAATGCATTTTTTACTATCCTGTCTTCGAGGGAATGATAGGACAGGATGCAGAACCTGCCACCGGTATCAAGCAGTTCCACCCCTGCCTCAATAGCAGCCGGCAATTCCTCCAGTTCCCTGTTAACTTCAATCCTCAGCGCCTGAAATGTCCTTGTTGCAGGATGGATCTTCCCCCGTCTTCTTACTGACCTCTCGATAATTGCAGCAAGTTCTCCGCAGGACCTGATCGGGGCCTTCTTTCGGGCATAAACTATCGCCTTTGCTATTCTACGGCTGAATCTCTCCTCTCCGAATTTCCAGATGATGTCGGCAAGGTCCTTTTCAGGATATTTATTTACAACTGCCTCAGCTGTCATGTCCTGCCTTTTGTCCATTCGCATATCCAGAGGTTCATCCCTTAGAAAGCTGAACCCCCTGCCTTCTGATTTCAGATGCAGGGCTGACACTCCAATATCAAGGAGTATCCCGTTTACCTTGTTAAATCCAAGACCCTTCACAACGCTGCCTATATTTGAGAAGCTGTCCTGCACAAGATGGACCGAATTATATTCCCTTAAACGCCGGCCTGCAATTTCAATCGCCTTGTCATCCCTGTCTATTCCTATCAATGTGCACTGTCCGGCAAGCTGCATAATGCCTTCAGCATGCCCTCCGAGGCCAACAGTTGCATCAACATATACTCCTGAATTCTCTATCTTCAATGCCTCAATGACCTCCTCCCGCATTACCGGGACATGTACTATTTCCATCTATAGAACAGATATCTTCATATCTGAAAAACAAAATATGAAACATGTAACGTTGCGGTTTACCATAATCGCTTTTAGTGTTTTACAAACCAAGTTTTGTAAATTCCTCCTTGAAAGACTGCTTGTCTATCTTGGACGGGTCTGCCACCCCTTCGAATTCGCTTCTGTTCCATATCTCTATCCTGCTCCCAAGACCCAAAATAACGACTTCGCTGTTCAACCCGGCATCCACCCTCAGGGCTGAAGAGACAAGGACCCTGCCCTGCTTGTCAATTTCACATTCAACAGCAGAGCCGATCACCCTGCGCATGAAATATTTGACCGAATCGTTTGTCTGGGGCAACTGGCTTACTTTCTCGATAAGCTTCTGCCATTCATCAACTGCATAAGCACACAGACACCTGTCAAACACCTCATTTGTTATAATTAATTTGGAGGAATGATTTGAGGAAAGGATCTCGCGAAAGGGCGCAGGAACGATTAATCTTCCCTTCGGATCCAGTGAGTTATAATGTTTTCCTGAAAAACCTGACATCTTTCCTCCACTTTATGACACTTTTTCCCACCAATACAAATGAGTATATTTATGTTTTTAATACTTGTCAAGAGAAAAAAAAATGTTTTTTTACACTTCCTATATTTTGTGGTGTAATATTCTAATTCATACAAGTTATGGGACAAATACAGTAAGTCACATCCGTGAACAACCAGCCTTGCGTCTCATCATCTATATAATGTATCCTGATATGTTAAATGGACCCCGTTGAGAGATTCCTTAATTACCTGACCGTCGAGAAAGGGCTGTCAGCAAATACGATAGAGGCATACAGAAGGGACATTCAGAAATTTCTCAAATTTCTGCCTGAAACCGCCAAGGACATAGGCAGCCTCAAAAGGGCCGACATTCTTTCATTTATTAACTTTCTCCGGGACTCCGGAAACCAGGCAACTACTGTGGCAAGGAATCTGGCCACCCTGCGCGGACTATGCAAATTCATGCTCATGGAAGGGACGTTAAAAGAAGATCCGATTGAAAATCTTCTGACTCCAAAGGGCTGGAAGCGAATTCCACGGGTCATTGGAACAGACGAGGTCTCTTCGCTGCTGAACAAGCCGGAAGGTCATAACCTCTCACTGAGAGACAAAGCGATTCTTGAGATTATGTACTCATCCGGACTGAGGGCAAGTGAAGTAATAAGTTTAAAAACAGGGGACATAAATTTTGAGGCCGGTTTTCTCACTATAACAGGCAAAGGCTCAAAACAGCGAGTGGTTCCAGTGAATGAACAGGCCTTATCAACGATAAGAAAATATATGGAAGAATCAAGGCCTGCATTCCTGAAAAAGAGAGTCAGCAGTTTTCTTTTTATAGCAAGGGGGGGCAAACCAATGACAAGGCAGCGATTATGGCAGTTATTGAAGAAATATTCTTCTGCATTGTCAATAAACATATCTCCACACACACTCCGTCACTGTTTTGCAAGCCACCTCCTTGACGGCGGCGCAGACCTGCGGGCACTCCAGAAAATGCTCGGGCATACTGATATTTCAACGACCCAGATATATACAAAAGTCACTCCTGAAAGACTGCGCAAAATACACAAAAAACACCATCCGCGAAGCTGACAGACGCATCCTGACTACTTCCGGCAGGCTCGATACAGTCAGGATTTTTCCTTTTATTAAATTTATAAAGTTATTAACTCCCTTCAAATAAAACTTGTCAACGACGCTTATCAAGGCTATAATGTCAACATCAATTTACAATTAACAGTATTGCATTTGCTTTCAGCATCACATCACAAGAATTATTGACTCTTAACATATTTAATATTCTTGATGAACCGGGAGGTTAGCGTATGTTACAAAAAGTCGACAAGGAAGACCTTTACCTCTGCTGTAAACCGGAAGAACTGCCTTTTAAAACAACCGCTGATATTCCCCTGTTGACCGAAACGATCGGGCAGAAAAGGGCCTTGAGCGCCTTGCAGTTCGGTCTTGATATCGACAGCCATGGGTTCAACATTTACATTCTCGGGGAAAGCGGCACAGGAAAACTTACAACTATTAAATCAATCCTGGAAGAAAAATCAAAGAATGAGCCGGTGCCTGATGACTGGTGTTATGTTTACAACTTTAAAAACACCGACCTGCCCCGCGCAATCAGTATGAAGCCTGGAACAGGTATCGTGTTCCAGAAGGAAATGGCAGAACTGATAACTGTGCTCAGGCAGGAAATTCCCAAGATATTTGAATCCAAGGAGTATGAAAAACAGCGCACCAAAATCCTGGAGGATTTCCAGCACAAGCAGAAGGAGCATTTCACCGGCATAGAAAAGGAAGCAAAGGACAAGGATTTCACACTGAGAAAAACAGTCAGCGGACTCATTCTGGTCCCGGTCAAGACAACCGGTGAAACACTGAGTGAGGAAGAATATGAGGGCCTTGAACCAAAGGTCAAAAAGAAAATTGAAGCAATCGGCAAGGAACTACAGGAAAAACTTGATGACGTTATTAGAACCGTAAGGGAAGAGGAAAAGAAGATTAAAGACATGATGAAGGAACTGGAGCGTCAGGCCACGCTGTCTTCAATCGGCCACAGAATAGATGAATTAAAGAAAGCCTATAACGACAATTCAGAAGTCCCCGACTATCTGGAGCAGGTCAAGGAGGACATGCTTGAACACCTTGACGATTTTAAACCGCAGGAAGAGCAGAATGCACCTTCTCTCCCGTTCATGAAACCTGCGAAATCAGAGCCCTCGTTTGTCAGATATTCCGTCAATGTATTCGTCAATAACCATGATTTAAAGGGAGCTCCTGTGGTGATTGAAAGCAATCCGACATATTACAACTTATTCGGGAGGGTCGAACACAAACTGCAGTACGGCGTGGCAATGACCGATTTTACGATGATAAAGACAGGCTCGCTTCAGCAGGCAAACGGAGGATATCTGGTTGTTGACGCACTTGAACTCCTGAAAAATATTTTTCCCTATGATGCACTGAAGAGGACCATTAAAGACAAGGAAATAAAAATAGAAGATGTATGGGAGCAATACCGATTATTGTCAACAGTGACCCTGAAACCCCAAGCGATCCCATTTAATGTAAAAATCATACTGGTAGGGAACCCCCGTCTTTATTATCTTCTGTACAATCTCGATGAGGAATACAGGGAACTGTTTAAGGTAAAGGCGGATTACGAAAACCGCATGGACAGAACTCCCGATTACATGCTCAAGTATGCGAGTTTCATAAAAACAAAATGCGATGAAAGGGGACTGATGCCCTTTGATCGTGATGCAGTAGCAAAGGTAATTGAGTATGGTTCAAGACTCGCCGAGCATCAGCGCAAGCTGTCGGCCAAATTCAATGATATAGCAGACCTTCTTAGAGAGGCTGATCACTGGGCGAAATACAAAAAACACAGCATAGTGACAGCCGGCGATATCGACAAAGCGCTTGAAGAGAAGGCATATCGCTGCAACAAGGTAGAAAAGAAGATACTCGAAGCAACAGAAGAAGGCACTATCCTCATTGCTACAGAGGGTGCCGTAGTGGGCCAGATAAACGGCCTCTCTGTCCTTGACCTGGGGGACTACCGTTTTGGCATGCCGTCACGGATTACAGCCAGGACATATGCCGGGAGGGCAGGCATTATCAACATCGAGAGAGAAACAAAGATGAGCGGTAAAATCCATGAAAAGGCAATATTGATCCTTGTCGGTTATCTCGGGGGGAAATATGCGATGAAGCATTCTCTCAGTCTGACCGCTTACCTCACATTCGAACAGTTATACGGCGGGGTGGAGGGAGACAGCGCTACCTGCGCTGAGGTCTATGCCCTGCTCAGCAGCATTTCAGGCGTGCCGATTAAGCAGTCTTTCGCAATTACCGGCTCAATGAACCAGCACGGGGATGTCCAGCCCATAGGCGGAGTGAATGAAAAAATCGAGGGATTTTATGAAGTGTGCAAACTGTCCGACCTTAAGGGGCAGCACGGGGTCATTATTCCCAGGCGGAATTTAATGAACCTTATGTTAAAGACTGAAGTCATTGAAGCAGTTAAAAATGGCAAATTCAATATTTATTCCATTGAAAATATAGAAGACGGCATAGAAATTCTCACAGGCTTGAAACCGGGGAAGATGAAGACTGACGGCACTTATCCGGAAGGTACGTTTAACTTCCTGGTCGCAAAAAAACTGAAGGAACTGTCCGAGGCCCTGAAAGGGGAAAAGGAGCCTGAAAACAACAGCAACGGCAGAAAGAAAAAAATTACCCGGAAGGTCAAAAAGAAATAATAGACCGCAGACGATCATTGCCCGGGACATTGTTCCTCCGCTGTCTACAGACACTTACGCCCTCTTATAACTCAATAAATTTGCAGGGATAAACACTTCCCTGACCTGCATTAGCATGGCCTTCATGGTTTAGACAAAACCAGAAAGTCGTATACGTTCGATCAGTATAATTAAAAAAAAGTTATAATATCAGAATCTTGCAGTTCGGAATATAGAACATCGAAATATTCCCTGTTAAATATCAATGGATAACAAAAAACAGAAAATACTTATAAGAGGCGTAAACTGGATCGGGGATGCAGTCATCACAATCCCTGCAGTCAGGTCGATACGCCATGCTTTCCCACAGGCACACATCAGCCTGCTTGTGAAGCCATGGGTTTCAGAGATATTCAGAGAAAGCCCGGATATTGATGAAGTAATTCTTTACGATGACACCTTTAAAGGGTGGAGAGGCAAGTTCAAACTTGCAAAAAAGCTTCGTGAGAAATCATTCGATAAGGCCTTTCTTCTCCAGAATGCCTTTGACGCGGCCCTGATCACCTGGCTTTCAGGAATTCCGGAGAGGATCGGATACAACAGAGATGGTCGCGGTCTGCTTTTAACAAAGGCCGTGGCGGTTGAAAAAGCCGTCCTTCAGAAGCATCAGGTTTATTATTACCTGGATCTTCTGAAGTCAGCCGGCATTGAACCTGCTGACATACACCCCTATTTACACCTGACCGACAGTGAGCGGCAGTCAGCAAGAAACCTGCTGTCATCGCATTTCACAGATGACAAAGGCCCGCTGATAGGGATCAATCCCGGGGCAACATTCGGATCTGCAAAAAGATGGCCTCCTGAGCTGTTCGCTGAATTGATAATTAAATTAATAACAAAGCTTAATGGACGTGTCGTCATATCAGGCGGCCCTTCAGAAGGCGAAATCACGGATGAAATCATTGCGGAAATCAACAGTCTGAACACCAGAATGAAGACCGTTGATATCAGTCCTCGCATACTGGTCATGGCTGGCAAAACAGGCCTGCGTGAACTTGCTGCCCTGATATCTGAATGTGATGTCTTTGTAACAAATGACTCTGGCCCGATGCATATGGCTTCAGCACTGCATGTACCTGTTGTTGCCATATTCGGCTCCACCGACAAGAAAGCAACAGGGCCATACGGAGACGGGCACAGGATTATCAGTAAAGACCTGGAATGCGCACCCTGCATGGAACGGGAATGCCCTGAGGGACATCTCAATTGCATGACCGCTGTTACATCCGATGAAGTTTTTGATGCTGTAAGGGATATCCTTCCCGTCAACAAGGCCGTATTTCTGGACAAAGACGGGACACTTATAGAAGATAAACATTATCTGAACAGTTTTGACGGCCTTTTAATATTACGAGGGACTAAGGCCGGGCTGAAAAGATTAAAGGAGGCGGGCTTCAAACTCATAGGTATAACAAACCAGTCAGGTATTGCGCGGGGAATAGTTGATCTTAAATTTGTGAAAGAATCAAATGCATATCTTGAGAAAGAACTGGGCATAGATGATTTCTATTTCTGCCCACACCACCCTGACGAAAAGTGCAGTTGCAGAAAGCCTGAGCCACTTTTGATGCTTAAGGCAAGAAGCAAACACCGGATTAATTTTAAAACTTCCTATGTTATAGGCGACAGGGAATCAGACGTATTGCTTTCAGGGAAAACAGGAGTCACCAGTATACTGTTGTCGCCGACCCCTCTTTTTGAAAAGACAGGCGCGTCATATATTGCAAAGGATTTAAATGAGGCTGTTGAGTGGATTTTGGCAAGGGAGAAGACAATTTCTTAAAGCTGTAAAGTTGATAACAGGACCGAGGTTTCATTAAACTAACCATAAACAGAAACAACCATTTATTATACGTACATCCCGTCTCCTTTTATGAGGAATAAAGCGAGTATCTTTGATAAATTCAAAATATAAAACTCGAAACCTAAAACTGTGGCATCCGTTGTTTTTATTGACGTGTCTGCTTATTTTCCCTGTAAACCTTGAGGCCGGTCCCTCAGTCAACAAGAGATTTGTATACTACGTATACTGGTCCGGAATTAAAGCAGGTGAGGCAGTGTTAAACTACACCAGCACTCCTGAAGGCACAACAATAAGTACCCATGCCACCTCTGCACCAATAATCACTTTTTTCTATCCGGTTGACGATATATCTGAGAGCACGCTTTATCCTGACGGATACCCGAAGAAATTTATCGTAAAGGTGCGGAAAGGCCGCCACAAGAGGGACAAGGTCACATACTTCGAAAAGAAAACCGAGGGCAAACCCCAGAAAGTCATATACAATAATATACTGGACGATTCGGTTGAGGAGTTCTTTTTTGACAGACAGGTTTACGACCCCCTGTCAGCCTTCTATGAAATGACAAAATGGGACCTCAAAGCAGGGCAGTCGACCTTTATTGACATCTTTGACAGCGGGAAACTCTGGAATACCGAGGTGAAGATACTTGGTAAAGAGAGGGTTGAGGTACCTGCCGGAAAATTCGATACGATAGTGGTAAGACCTATGCTGAAATCCGAAGGGATTTTTGCAAAAACAGGGGACATTACCATCTGGGCCACAGATGACGAGAGGAAACTTCCCGTACTGTTAAAAAGCAAGGCCATAATCGGTCATTTTTCTGCTGAGCTGGTAGAAGGGCAATGACGTATGTAATTGCTTTGTATTTCTCTTCCCATATTTGTAAAAAATCATGTATCATATTTAACCTCAGCTTTTTTGTTTGCCGGGGGAAAAACTAATAATTAATGTAATTAAAACATGCTTGTAATTAAAAACAAATTGGATTTACTTCATAGTACCTGGGAGGCAAAATGAATATTTCTGTTATTGGAAGCGGTTATGTTGGTCTTATCACAGGGGCATGCTTTGCGGAGTTCGGCTTGAGCGTTACCTGTGTGGACAATGACGTTAAAAAAATAAAATCTCTGAGAAAGGGGATTGTGCCTTTTTATGAGCCGGGCCTTGAAGAGATAATGCAGAGAAACATAAAGGCCGGCCGCCTGAGTTTCACGTCCGACATAGCTGAGGCAGTGGATTCGTCTCTTGTTATTTTTATTGCTGTCGGGACCCCTCCAAGGGGGGATGGTTCCGCAGAAATGAAATATGTTGAGGAAGTTGCAAAGGAAATCGCAAGAAATATAAAAAGTTATAAAGTTATCGTAACTAAAAGCACCGTTCCGGTCGGCACAGGGGAAAAAGTACGGAAGATCATCTCAAAACACCTGAAAGAGAATATAGATTTTGATGTTGTATCCAATCCAGAGTTCCTGAGGGAAGGCGCCGGAATCGAAGACTTTATGAGGCCCAACAGGATTGTAATAGGCACTTCAAGCGATCAGGCAACCGCTATCATGAAAGACCTCTACCGGCCTCTCTATCTGATTGAAACCCCGATTGTTATTACAGATGTTAAAACCTCCGAGCTCATTAAATATGCCTCGAATGCCTTTCTTGCCACAAAGATCTCCTTTATAAACGAGCTGGCAAATCTCTGTGAAGTAGTAGGGGCCAATGTACAGACAGTCGCCAAAGGAATGGGACTGGACCGCAGGATTGGGCCTAAGTTCCTTCATGCAGGGCCTGGGTATGGCGGTTCATGTTTTCCGAAAGACACCCTTGCCCTTTTACAGATCGGGAAGGAAAATAACGTCAACCTCGGAATCATATCAGCAACGATAAAAGCAAATGAATTCCAGAAGGGCAAGGCAGCCAGCACAATAATTTCAGCACTCGAAAAGCCTAAGGGAAAGACCATTTGCGTACTCGGGTTGTCCTTCAAACCGAATACAAACGACCTCAGAGATGCACCCGCCCTATTCATAATTAACAAGCTGTTAAAGGAAGGGGCAAAAATAAGGGTCTATGATCCTGTAGCAATGGAGGATGCAAAAGCATTCCTTACAAAGGTCACATACTGCAATGATGCCTATGATGCTGCCAGAGGTGCTGATGCCATCATAATAGTTACAGAATGGAACCAGTTCAGGAATTTAGACCTCAACAAACTGAAGAAAACTGCAAAGGGGAAACTGTTCTTTGATCTTCGCAACATATACGAACCTGAAAGATTAACAAAAATGGGGTTTAAATACTATTCCACAGGAAGGTCTCAGGGATAGGCCAGCCTTGACTTTAAGGCCCGAATTAAACTAAATTATTGCTTATGCGGAAACCATTTATAGCTGCAAACTGGAAGATGAACAAGACTGTTCGGGAGACTGAAGAGTTTATAAGCTCGTTTCTTCCGCTGGTAAAAGATGTTTCTGGTGTAGACATTCTGCTTGCCCCTCCATTTACATCATTGGACGCAGCATCCAGGCTTCTTAAGTCATCTAATGTTATCCTGGCTGCGCAGAATGTCTTTTATGAGGAAAAAGGCGCATATACGGGTGAGATATCCCCTGCTATGCTCAGGTCAGCCGGCTGTTCCTGCGTCATTATAGGGCATTCGGAAAGAAGGCAGTACTTTTCAGAAACCGATGAGATCGTAAACAGAAAGATCAAGACCGCCAGAAAAAACGGCTTTGATGTAATCCTTTGCATTGGTGAATCCCTTGAGGAAAGGGAGGCCAACAAAACCTTTGATGTATTGGACAGGCAACTTGCCGGTTCACTGGCAGACCTTCCACTTGACAGGATCACTATAGCTTATGAACCAATCTGGGCCATAGGTACAGGGAAAACTGCCACAAAGGAACAGGCAAATGAAACACATACATATATCCGTCAGTGGCTGAGGAAGCAAAAAGAAGGCGCGGATGCTGTAAGAATACAGTACGGGGGAAGTGTTACTCCTGAGAATGTTGAATCCCTGATGTCACAGCCTGAAGTTGACGGCGCGCTTGTCGGGGGCGCAAGTCTGAAGCCTGACAGTTTTGCTAAGATTGTAACAGGCGCAATAATTAAACAATAAGGAAAATAAAAAATGTATACCGCGGTAGTCATTCTTCATTTAATAGTATGTCTTTTTCTCATATTCATTATACTGATCCAGAGCAGCAAGGGCGCTGAAATGGGGGCTGCATTCGGAGGCTCAAGCCAGACGCTTTTTGGAAGCAGGGGCGCTGCTACATTTCTAAGCAAACTGACGACGGCTTCGGCCATCCTGTTTATGATTACTTCGCTGTCACTTGCGATTTATTCAGTCAAGAGGACATCTGTTATGTCTTCAGCCCCTGTAAAAGAGGCCCCTGCAATACCGCCCTCTGATACTGCAGGCCCTCTGCAGGAACAGAAGCCTGTGGCACCGGGACAGGGAGAGGCCCAGGAAACTCCTGCTCAGACACCAGAGAACAAACAGTAGCTTAATTCAAACAGCAATTGCCTATTTCAGCTGCTTCACTTCTGCTTCGCTCAGAAGCTGTCTTGCCTTAACAAGTTTTCTGAGTTTGCTCTCAACTTTCGCGGAATTCCCTGCTGCAAGGGCCTGGAGCAGATCTCCCTCAAGCTCTGCCACTTCAAGGCGCTTGTAATAATCCAGGGATTCCTTCAAATGTGCGAGTACGATCTTTCCTGTTAATACCGGATGATTATTTGTTACATTCGCGTCCCTGAATCTTGTGCCATGCTCCAGTTCGACTTCAAGTCCCATGCAAAAGTCTTCGATATCTATATTCATCCCTGAGGAATTGACAAGGTCAAGGATTATTTTACCTTCCTCCTGCGGGACACTGGGACTTTCCATCGCGGTCCAGTCACTAATATTAAGACCCTTGCATACCCGCTTTACTTCATCAACAGTTACATATTCAGGTATTTCCATTTCATTCTCCTTATAAAAATATTTTCCAGAATCCCCTGTTGAGGGACAATAAACATAACAAGTACTATTTTTCTGCAG
The DNA here is from genome assembly GCA_003599025.1 of Nitrospiraceae bacterium. Classification (GTDB taxonomy): domain Bacteria; phylum Nitrospirota; class Thermodesulfovibrionia; order UBA6902; family UBA6902; genus UBA6902. The sequence goes on from QZIL01000043.1 coordinate 48,712, forward strand.
GAAATTAATGGATTACTGAGGCCGGTTTTATACGTATGAATCTATATGCGTCCCCTTGGACTCATATATCTGAATCGTATTCCCCCTGCGGTCGTAGGTGCTGTCAACAGCATTCGCGGCCAATACCATCTGTGTATGAGAGGTCTTAGCATCAGGGACATCCATGTCCCGTACAACTAAATCCCCTCTTGACTCTATCGCCCGATTATATGGCGTAACGTCAATAACCATGTCACTCTCCCGGGATTCGTCTTTTTTCCTGTCGGAAAAATTGTTATTGATCCGTACATCATTAACAGTATGGTTATTGAGCTTCAGGCGAAAGAAGTTAAGGATGTTAAGATTAATGACTGTGCTCATTTATTATTACTAAAAAACAATTCAATGTTTTCTTGAGGCTCTTATGTTTCCATTATAGCAGGCACAGGATTTTTTTTAAATACAGTCCCGCTTGATAAACCTCCCATGTACGGCCGATCATCCAGACGCAAATTAATCCGGGATCATACGGATTTAATTGAATAAACAGGTTCTGTTATGGCCTCGTTGCGACACACGGGGCATTTCCCGGGTTTATGGAGTTTTTCTCTTTTCTCAAAAACAAACCCGCACTTTTTACATTCTGAAGGTGTAATTATAAGGCGCAGGGCCCTTCTGATGACTGTCTTTTGAATGTGCTGAAGATGATCGTATACAGCCCTCTCCGGGATCCTGACAGTTCCTGAAATCTCCCGGGCAGTATGAGGCTGCTCCTGGAGTACAGACACTATATTCTTTCTCACGGTCTCCTGTCTCTCATCAGGAACAAAAGGCTTTTTGGGTTTATTTTTCATATGACACCCTACCCGTTTAAGCACAGAAAACCACTCAGGAAAAGGCCACTTCCTTCTCCTCATTAAAATCCTGGGGGCCTGCACAATCAGAGTTAATCCCCCGGCAGCCTACTCCAGTATTTCAAGAACACAGCGCTTCCCGAGTTTTGTACCGGCAGCACTCAGTACGGTTCTTATCGCCCTTGCAGTATTCCCCTGCTTACCGATTATCTTTCCGATATCAGTCTTGGCAACACGCAATTCATACACTACGGTCCTTTCTCCTGATACCTCAGCAACTGAAACCTCCTCCGGTCTGTCCACCAGAGCCTTTGCCACATTTTCAATTAGTGCCTTCATGTCCACCTCCATGAGAATCCGGGCAGTTATTTACACCCCGGTATTTTCAAAAGATTTATATCATCAGATCCCGGTGTTGCTCTGAGCCTCATACAATATCAACCTGCTGTATTTATGCCGTTATCGACATCTTATCACAATATCCGGATATTTAAAACAGTAAAGGGCATTTATCCACAGATTAACAGAGATTATCTCAGATTCATAATAAGCCCAAATATCTTCTATAACTTTCAGGCTTGCCAGCTTGTATATGCCTATCTGGTTGCTGCTCCTGGCAATTTATTGAATTAGCCATGCTCAAAATCATAGAATAGAACCTGATAGAAACAATGATACAGGCCAGTAATTTAGACAAGGCATACGGGCATCAGGTTGTATTTGACAAGGCCGGTTTTACGATCAATCCAGGAGAACGTGTGGGGCTCATTGGAAGAAACGGCCACGGAAAGACAACCCTTTTCAGGATGGTCCTCGGACAGGAACAGCCTGACTCAGGTACTATAGGCATACCCAATGGTTACAGGGCTGGACATCTTTCCCAGCACCTCAGATTTGCCGGGGACACAGTATTAAAGGAGGCATGCCTCAGCCTCCCTTCTTCAGAACAAGGCCAGGAAGAGAAGTATAAGGCGGAAACTATACTCATGGGCCTCGGGTTTTCCACGGAAGATTTTAATTCCGCTCCAGCGTCACTTTCCGGCGGTTATCAGGTCCGTCTGAACCTTGCCAAAGTGCTGGTTTCGGACCCTGATATCCTGCTTCTTGACGAGCCGACCAACTATCTTGATATAGTGTCCCTGCGCTGGCTCTCACAATTTCTGCGCGTCTGGCAGAAAGAGCTCATTATCATCACACATGACCGCAGCTTTATGGACAGCGTCACTACCCATACCATGGCAATACACCGCTGCAAGATACGCAAAGTCGCAGGTCCGACAGAAAAGGTATATCAGCAGCTACTGCTTGAGGAAGAGATACACGAAAAGACTAGGACCAACGATGAGAAAAAGAGGAAGGAAGTAGAGCAGTTCATAAACCGCTTCAGGTCCAAGGCGACCAAGGCCAGGGCTGTCCAGTCCAGGATCAAGGCCCTGCAGAAAAAAGAACGGCTTGAAAGACTGACTGAAATAAAGGACCTTGAATTTACTTTCAACTCAGCGCCTTTTACAGGCAGACATCTTCTGGAAGTCAAAGACCTGACTTTCGGATTTGACCCTGAGGGCCCGGCCTTGATTGAGAACCTGAGCCTGTATGCGGGAAAAGATGACCGTATAGCCATAATAGGTAAAAACGGAAAGGGCAAGACCACACTTCTTAACCTCCTTGCCGGTGAAATAACCCCGCTCCGCGGAATCATAAATTATCACCGGGACCTTAAACTGGCATATTTCGGCCAGACAAACATAAACCGGCTGGACCCTGCAAAGACAGTGGAAGAAGAAATCATGGACGTACATCCGGAACATAACCGGGGAGCAGCCCGCAAAATATGCGGCGCCATGATGTTCCCGGGTGACCAGGCGCTTAAAAAGGTCAGCGTGCTTTCAGGCGGGGAAAGGAGCCGCGTCCTCCTCGGCAAACTTCTCGTCAGCCCTGCCAATATGCTGCTGCTTGATGAGCCCACCAACCACCTTGACATGGAATCCACGGAATCGCTTATCGAGGCAATTGAAGAATTCACGGGCACCGTCATTATCGTTACACACAGCGAGATGATACTGCATTCAATGGCAACCCGGCTTATAGTATTCGATGACAGCAAGGTGTCGCTTTTTGAAGGGACATACCAGGACTTTCTGGACCGCGTAGGCTGGAAAGGCGAGGAGAAGCCGTCACGGAGCGAGGACGCTTCAGCACCACTTACTGTCCAGCCTGCAGATAAAAAACTGGCCCGGCGCATACGGGCTGAACTGATTAATGAAAAATCAAGGACGCTGGGGGCCCTTCAAAAGAGGATCGATGAAATCGAGACCGAAATCATCCGGCTCGAAGAGAAGACCTCTCTTGACAATAAAGAGCTCCTCGAGGCCTCTATAAATAGCGACGGCGTTAAAATCAGGGCACTGTCAAAGGACCTTCATGATGCCAGGACCAGAATTGATTCCCTTTTCCCTGAGCTGGAGCAGCTGCATGAAGAACTTGACAGCAGGACACTGGAATTTGAAGAGAGGCTTAATGCCATGGAGGGTTCATGATTATCTCTAATAAGTTCACAGGCAGGACAACACGTTTTGTCATTCCCGCAAGCCCCGGACAGGCCGGGACAGGCTCCGCGCGTCGGGAATCCTGCTTAAAGTATGATTCCGGACAAGCCGGAATGACATACCTTTAAAATATACTCTTATTTATGGCCTTCTCCGTATATTTATTGTAATATGTTCTATGCGCAGAGATATCTGGATATTCCTTTTTGCCCTCGGAATAATTCTTTTCGGCTGGCCCCTCATGAGCATATTCAGATACGGCCTGTCAAAATATCTTTTCCTTGCCTGGATTATTTTTATTGCCCTTATTTTTATAGCGACAATTTATAAAAGCGACCGTAACAACGGAGGATAATTGTTTTCCATAACGGTTTTATTCTCTATAATTTTTGGTTATCTGCTACTGCTCTTTCTGATCGCTTATCTCGCGGAGCGGAAGGAGCAGCGAGGCAGCAAACTCGTATCAAATCCTTATGTTTATTCCCTCTCTCTTGCAGTCTACTGCACCTCGTGGACTTTCTACGGCAGCGTTGGCAAGGCCGCCAATGCCGGCCTGAATTTTCTCACTATATATATCGGCCCGACACTTATGGCTGCCCTGTGGTGGGTTGTCCTGAGAAAGATAGTATATATATGCAAGGAAAACAGGATCACCACGCTTTCCGACTTCATCGCCTCACGCTACGGGAACTCGCTTTTTCTTTCCGTACTTGTCACGCTCGTAGCAGTAGTCGGAATAACCCCCTATCTGGGGCTCCAGCTCAAGGCAATTATGACGACCTTTTCGATCCTTGCCGGCCATTCCGAGGGGAGCGATTTTGCAGGGTGGTTCATTACGCTTGTGCTCGGGGTCTTCGCAATTTTCTTCGGGGCTCGAAAGGTCGATGTTTCAGAACGCCACGGCGGCCTTATCTTTGCTATTGCATTTGAGTCTGCTATAAAGCTGATCGCCTTTATCTCCGTCGGGATATTTGTGTCTTACGGGCTGTTTGACGGTATTGGAGGCATTTTTGAGAAAATCAGGGATTCGGAATTTGCAGGCCTGATGACACTCGGGGGTGATTCCAGGGTCAGTTTTACGGAATGGACTTCCCTTACATTTCTCTCCATGATGGCGATCATGTTCCTTCCGAGACAGTTTCATGTGTCCGTTGTGGAAAACTCTTCGTACGAGCACATAAAAAAGGCGATGTGGCTTTTCCCGCTTTATCTGTTTCTCATCAACATCTTTGTACTGCCTATAGCGTACGGAGGTCTGCTCCTCGGGGAACCACAGCAGAATGCCGACTTTTTTGTGCTCAGCATCCCGCTTAAACACGGTGTTCCATATCTTGCACTGTTTGCCTTTATCGGGGGCTTTTCAGCAGCCACAGCAATGGTCATTGTTGAATCACTGGCATTAAGCACCATGGTCATGAACAGTTTTGTAATGCCTGCACTCTGGCGTATGAACGCAATGAAGGGCTTTTACGTAATGATACTTAATACAAGGAGGATCATAATCATCGGCTTGATCTTTCTCGGCTATCTCTTCGCCATATCCATCGGGCATTTTTACAGCCTTGTCGATATTGGACTTAAGTCATTTGAGGCAGTCACCATATTTGCTCCTTCCCTCCTTCTCGGGCTTTACTGGAAAGGCGGGAACAAGAAAGGCGCGATAGCGGGTATCATTGCCGGTTTCAGCGTATGGATGTATACGCTCATGATACCCGCCCTTATGAGGGCCGGCATTATTGAGAAGGAGGGTTTCTGGGGAAAGGTATTTAATTCAACTTTTCTGAATCCGACAGCGTTATTCGGCCTTGAGGGACTGGACCGCTGGAGCCATTCTTTATTCTGGGGACTTCTGTTTAACATTGTGCTTTATGTAGGCATCTCGATCTTTACCGCCCAGGACGCAGAGGAGGAAAGGCAGGCCTTCAAATTCGTCGAATCTTACTCATCAAGGATGCTGCCAGCACGGGGCATATACAGTATTGAGCAGATTGAAGACATCCTCGGCCACTACACCGGTAAGAGGGAGGCGAAAGAATTCATAGCGAATTTTCTTTCACGTAACAACATCCAGCGGGACGATGTTTCACAGAACGATCTTGTCAGGATACGCCACGAGGCTGAAAAAATATTGTCGGGTGCCCTCGGCTCCCCTATAGCCGCCATAATCTTTGAGGACAAATTTTCACTCACCGACCAGGAAAGGGGCGAACTGTCCAGTTCCATAAAACAGATAACCGACACGCTCAGGCTTTCAAGACAGGAACTGGCCGATGCGAACAGGGACCTGGCATATCTCAAGGATTTCAGTGAAAACATAATCGAAAGCGCACCGGTCGGGATAGTGACTGTTGATTCCTCATTCAGGGTCAGGTACTGGAACAGACAGATGGAGGCCATAACAGGTACAAAGAAGACATCTGCCTTCAACATCTCCATTATTCACCTTCTGCCGTGGATGAGCAGCGGGCTCTTTACCCAGAGTATGCAGGGTGAAATGATAGTCCAGACACCGGCAATGCAGTCATTCAAGATAAATATCAGCCCCCTGAAAGACCCGTCCGGCGGCTTTGTCGTGATCATCGAAGACATAACCGAAAAGAAAAAGATGGAGGAACAGCTCCTGCACTCTTCAAAACTTGCAAGCATCGGGAGACTGACTGCAGGCATATCGCACGAAATAGGAAATCCTCTCGCATCCATATCATCCCTTGTCCAGGAACTGAGGGCGCAGAGGCTCGATTCTGAAGAGGAGAAGAAATTCACGGAAACATCGCTGAAAACTATCAACAGTCATATTGAACGCATTGTTAATATCGTCAGGAGTCTCGGTGACTTCGCGAGGATATCATCTTCGGAAAAGACCGTAACAGGAATCGCTGAAATACTAAACCGGACGATTAACCTGATCAGCTACGACAAGAGATTCAAGAACATAAAGCTGAAACTCGATGTAGGTGAAATTCCTCCCATAAAATTAAATCCGGACCAGATGCAGCAGCTGTTCTTCAACCTTATCTTAAATGCCCTGGATGCAATGCCGGACGGAGGCCGGCTTACCATATCGATGAAGCCGGCAGGAAGGTATATTGAAATAATCTTCAAAGACACGGGGACAGGGATAGAAGAGTCAGTACTGGACAGGATATTCGATCCTTTTTATACAACCAAGACACCGGGCAAAGGGACAGGGCTTGGACTCAGTATCTGCTATGGTATAATCAAGGACCATAACGGCTCGATAAATGTAAAAAGCAGGAAAGGAGAAGGAACTGCCTTTGTAATCAGGCTCCCGAAGGAACAGAATGGATAAAAGACTGCTTATTGTTGAAGATGAAGAGACATTGTGCGAGTCCCTGAAAAGGGTGCTCACAAAAGAAGGTTATATTGTTGATACAGTCAATAATGCTGAATCAGCCCTCACAATGCAGCAGGAGAAATCGTATGACCTTATAGTGACCGATATCATTCTGCCGGGTATGACCGGCATAGAGCTGATACGGAAGATCAGAGAGGACAATCCTGAGCAGATCGTTGTTGTCATGACAGCCTATGCTTCGCTCGAGACCGCTGTCGAGGCCCTCCGTGCAGGCTCCTACGATTATATCGTCAAGCCGGTCATGCATGAAGAGGTCAAGCAGATAGTAAAAAACGCGATCAACCAGAAAGTGCTTCAGAAGGAAAACCTGCTGCTCAAGTGTCAGCTTGAGAACAAATATGACATTGAAACAATATCTCTCTATAAAAGCCCTGCAATGAGAAAGCTTATCGATGAAATAAAAGGCATTGCCGACAGTACTGCTAATCTCCTTGTGCTCGGGGCAGCAGGCACGGAAAAGGAACTCTGTGCCAAGCTGATGCATAGCATCAGGAAAACCCAGAAGCCTTTTGTCCCGATTCAGTGCAATACTGCAGATGCAAATTCCATCCGGCAATTCTTTGAAGCTGCTGACGGCGGAGTCATATTTCTCAATGACATCCTCTGCCTTAATGCCGATCTGCAAGTAACGCTGCTGGCCCTTATGAAAGAGCAGGATATGAGGATCATCGCCGCAGCAGACCAGGACATAGAGTCCGCCCTGCAAAAAGGCGCATTCAGCAGAGAACTATTTCAGATTATAAAAGGCATTACAATCCGGATACCTTCCCTGAAGATCAGGAAAGAGGACATAGGGCCGCTCGCAAACTATTTCATCCAGAAATACTCCGAGGAATTCTGCAGGGGCGTCATGTCACTTGACCCCGGCGCACTGGATGTGCTGAATAATTATGACTGGCCCGGGAATGTCAGGGAGCTTCAGAACGTTATCGAGCGGGCGGTGCTGATATGCACGGGGGACACAATTAAGGCGGAGCATCTGCCGTTGAAATAGTTGGAACAGTTGCAACCGTTCCAACGACTCAAGCGGTTGAAACCTGTTTCTCCTTCTCCCTGTTAAATCCAATCTTTCTCTTCATCTCTTCCGGCGGGGCCATCAACTTCCGGATTGCCTTGAATATCAGATGTATTTCTTCATCATGCTTTTCAAATTTACCTTCTAACTGTTTTAATTTAATGGCGAGCTCTTTATTAGTCAAAAGGAGTTCTCTCAGTCTTACAAATGCCCTTACAACCTGAATGCTGGCCTGAACAGCAGCTGTACTGTTTAATACATTCGCAAGCATGATTGCCCCATACTCAGTAAAGACATAAGGAAGATAACGACGACCGCCCCGACTTGAGGTCGCAAAATGCGACCTCAAGTTCTCAAACTCATCTTCATTTAATTGGAACATGAAGTCAGATGGGAATCGATCCAGGTTGCGCCTGACCTGTTCATTGAGACGCTTGGTCGTTACTCCGTAAAGGCCTGCAAGATCTGCATCTATCATTACCCTATGGCCCCTGATTATGAATATCCTTTGCTGAATTTCCTCAATGGAAATAATCTCATTCATACCTGTCCCCCTTTCATAAAAAGCGGTTAAACGATTAAGCGGTCAATTTTTCAAACGCTCGAACATTCAAATGGTTTTTGGTAAAATCTACTGCCTGCGTCCCCGTAATGACGGTTGATTATAACATATAAATAACCGTTGCAGCGGTTGCAACTATTGATAATCACGACTCCTTCCCCCCTCTTTGCCTTCCTCCTGTCAAGCACCTCTGCGGGAAAGGATTTTCATCTTGTAGTATATTATTTAATACCATGATCCTCGAAGAAGCGATAAGCTTTCTACAGAAGAACCCCCCTTATCAGTTCCTTGACGGCCCTGTACTGAAAGAAATAGCACACAGTCTGTCGATGGAGTTCTATCCGAAAGATACTGTTATCCTGAAACAGGACGGGCCGCCGAGCGACGCAGTCCGCATCATTAAGAAGGGCAGCGTGAAGATACTTGTCCGGGCTGAAGGCGGGATGGATTCGGTCATGGATTTCAGGGGGGAAGGAGACAGCTTCGGTTTTGTCTCAATGGTGGCGAAGGACCGGCAGAAGACCACTGTTGTTGCTGCAGATGATACGATCTGTTATATCCTTGAGAGAGATAAAATCCTTAAGCTTATCGAGACCGCCCCTGTCATTGCAGAGTACTTCATGTCCCACCTGACGCGGTACGTTGACAGGACATTTGAGGAGATGAAAGGACGAAGCCTCGCATACAGCGGCACCGACCGGCTGCTTTTCACAACTCCTTCCGGAGACATCGCCAAAGAGGTGATAACCGTGCCGGAGGAAACAACACTTCAGGAGGCTGCAAAGGTCATGGCAGGTCACAGGATCAGCTCACTTATTGTAGTAAACAGGAACCATGTACCTGCAGGCATTATAACGGACCGGGACCTGCGGAGGGTCGTTGCAAACGCCCGCAATGTGGCTGACCCGGTAAAAGACATCATGAGCATCTCTCTCATCAGGGTCGATGCGAGTGATTCGTGTTTTGAGGCGGTCCTGAAGATGATAAAATACAACATCCACCACATGATAGTCATTAAAGAGGGGGAGCTTAAAGGGATAATCACCAATCATGACCTGATGCTCCTGCAGGGCACATCGCCACTGTCATTTGTAAATGATATCGAGAAACAGCAGACCATTGAAGACCTTGTCCCCGTCACATCAAAGATGAATACAATAATAGGTCTTCTTCTGCAGGAAAGCACTAAAGCCGGCAGTATTACCGGAATTATTACAGAGATAAACGACAGGCTTCTGAAAAAGGTGATCGAAATTGCAGAGAGGAAATTCGGCCCGCCTCCAGTGCCTTACTGTTTTATCGTGTACGGCAGTGAAGGCAGAAGGGAGCAGACGTTCAGGACGGACCAGGACAACGCGATCATTTATGCTGACACATCAGCCGAGGGTGAGGAAGAGGCGGAGAAGTATTTTTCGGTGCTTTCTGCTTTCATAAAGAACAGTCTTGTTCAAATAGGGTTTTCTTCATGCAAGGCAGATTACATGGCCAGCAATCCGAAATGGCGCAAGGCCCTGAAGCAATGGAAGGATTACTTTGATAACTGGATCACACAACCCACCCCGGAAGCGGTCCTCAAGTCTCTTATATTTTTTGACATGAGGCCTGTACACGGCAAATTCAGTTTGTGTGAAGAACTCCGCAGTTTCTATACACCACTGATCGTAAAAAACAAAATATTTCTCGCTAACATGGCGAGTATAATTGTAAAGAACACTCCTCCGATAGGTTTCCTTAAATCATTTGTAGTGGAAAAAAGCGGTGAACATAAAAACGAGTTCGATCTGAAGCTTAAGGGTATTATGCCCCTTAACGATATAATACGCCTGTTCGCGCTTGAAAACGGGATGAGACTGACCTCCACCCTTGACAGGATAGGGGCGTTGAAGACCGGACAGTCTGCAGTCAGGGAATATCACAACGAAATTGTCCACGTCTTTGAATTTATCATGATGCTGAGGATGCATTATCAGTTTGAACAGATAAAGGAAGGGCATAGCCCGGACAATTTCATAAACCCGGACAAACTGAGCAATCTTGAGAAGAAGACACTCAGGGAGGCGTTCCATCTGATATCGAGACTCCAGGGGATAGTTGTTGAGATGTACAAGCCTTTGATTGTATGATGACAGTACAAAAGTACGGAAGCGCGGAAGTGCAGAAGACGGGAAGTCCATCATTTTCACTTTCCCGCTTACGATCTTCCCCGCTTACCATCTTTTTTTGGCAGTATACGTATAATAATACGGAACCAATAGATGGCTGAACGAATACTCATAGTTGAAGACGAAGGTACCCTCAGAGAATCACTGAAACGGGTGCTCTCTCAGGAGAGCTATGCTGTTGATACCGTTAACAGTGCCGAGTCCGCCCTCCAGAGCATTGAAGACGGCACGTATGATCTCATAATTACCGACATAATACTTCCGGGGATAGACGGTATAGAACTCGTGAGGAGGGTAAGGGAAAAGAACCTCGAACAGGCTGTCATCGTAATAACTGCATACGCGTCACTGGAAACGGCTGTTGGCGCCCTCAGGGCAGGGGCATACGATTATGTGGTAAAACCGATCATCCATGAAGAGTTGAAGCGGACCATAAAAAATGCTTTGAGGGAAAAGGCGCTCAAGGCTGAAAACCTTATACTGAAAAAGCAGATCGAGAACAGATATGATTTCGGAAAGATAGTCGGGTTGAGCAAAGTCATAACTTCGCTGATAGATGAGATCAAAAAGATCGCTGACTCAAAGAGTAATGTCCTCCTGCTTGGCGAAACAGGAACAGGGAAAGAGCTGTTTGCAAGGGCAATTCATTACAACAGTTCGAGGCGGGAAAAACCGTTTATCCCCATAAACTGCAGCGCAATCCCGGAAAACCTCCTTGAGTCCGAACTGTTCGGGTATACAAAAGGCGCCTTCACCGGAGCGGTAACGTCAAAGAGGGGACTATTCGAGGAGGCTGACGGGGGAACGGTCTTCCTTGATGAAATTGCAGACATGTCCCTCGCCCTTCAGGCAAAGCTGCTGCGCGTAATAGATGACCTGGAGATCCGTCCGCTCGGAGGCGTCCAGAGCAGAAAGATCGACGTACGTTTCATAACCGCGACAAACAGGGAACCGATGAGGGCTGTAAGGGAAGGCGCCTTCAGGGAAGACCTTTACTACAGGATAAATGTTGTGACTCTCAAGCTCCCTCCCCTGCGGGAACGGAAGGAAGATATCCTGGTCCTTGCAAAACACTTCCTTAATAAATATTCGAACGAACTCGGCAAGCACGTCAGGTCAATCGATGATATAGCGCAGACACTTCTGATGAATTACTCGTGGCATGGGAATGTTCGTGAACTCCAGAATATCATGGAACGGGCGGTGCTCGTAACCGACCGTGATACAATATTGCCTGAACACCTCCCTGATACACTTCAGGCAATCGACGACTTCCCCTGTGAAGCACTCGATAAGGTCCTCTCGATAGAGAGATATACCAAGGAATTTATCCTGCGGTATCAGTCAAAGCATGGTGAAAATGCATTGGCAGAAATGCTCGGAATAACAAGAAAGTCACTGTGGGAAAAGAGAAAGAAATGGGGCCTCGCAAGAGGCAAATAATGTTACATTTTTTCACATGTTCCAATTGTGATTATTACAAAAAGTAACATGGCCTAACCTCTTGATTTTCAATGTTTCTTCCCGATTCCGGCCTTAATATCGATACTATATGTAACATCAAGAAATATCTGGCCAGCCTCAATCAGCAACACAGACTCCAGCCCTGACCTAATTATATCATTATTTCTAACTAGTTAGACTAATTACCTCACCACGGGCACATGCTTTGCGATATCCAGTTTATCTATATAAATATTTTCCCCTTTAACTATATAAAAGAAATAAAGCATGACTGTAAAAGAGGTAAAAGATTTCCTCAGTAGCATCCAGCCATTTCAGGAGCTGGATGATGCTGCGCTGGGCAATATTGCAGGCGGGGTCATTGTCGAGTTTTATCCCAAAGACACCCTCATATTGCAGCAGGACGGTCCACCGAGCGATTTTCTCAGGATAATAAAAAAAGGCGGGGTCAAGGTATTCATCAAGCCGGATATAAATGAGGAAGTCATCATCGATTACAGGAGCGAGGGCGATTCCTTCGGTCTGCTCTCACTTATCCGGGGTGACAAATCCCGGGCAAATGTCACTGCAGTGGAAGACACTATCTGCTATCTTGTGACTAAAGAAACCATCCAACTGCTTCTGGACAGCAACGCTGCCTTCTCCGAGTATTTTCTCAAGTCCTTTCTCAACAAATATATAGACAAGACCTTCAGTGAAATGCACAGCAAAAGCCTGTTGTACGGCGGAGGGGACAAGCTGCTCTTCACAACTCCGGTCGGAGAGCTTGCATCCAGGACTGCAGTGACTGTGCCGCAGGAGGTATCAATAAAAGATGCTGCTGAGGTGATGTCAAAGAGGAAGATAAGCTCGCTTGTCCTTGTAGACCAGGACAACCTGCCCGCTGGAATTGTTACTGACAGGGACCTGCGTGACAAAGTCGTTTCAAAAGGCCGCAATGTTGCTGATCCAATCAGCAGCATAATGAGCGTACCTCTTATGACAACAGAGGCGAGGGACTATTGCTTTGAGGCACTTCTCAAAATGATCCGCCACAACATTCATCACCTGCTTGTTGTGGATGAGGGGAAATTAAAAGGCATCCTTACAAACCACGACTTGATGATGCTGCAGGGCACCTCCCCTATCTCGATAGTACGGGACATAGAGACCAGACAGAGCGTGGAAGACCTGGTGCCTGTCTCAAAAAAGATAAACAGGATAGTACACCTTCTGCTCAAAGAAGGCGCACGGGCAGGCAACATTACAAGAATAATATCCGAGATCAATGACCGTCTCCTCAGAAAGGTACTTGAGATAGCAGAAAGAAAGTTCGGGGAACCGCCGGTCAATTACTGTTTTATTGTGTTCGGCAGCGAGGGCAGAAAAGAGCAGACATTCAAGACCGACCAGGACAATGCCATAATCTATGAAGACCCGAAATCAGCTGCAGAAGGAATAAAGGCAGAGGAATATTTTGAGGGCTTTTCTGCATTTGTAAAAGAGGCGCTGGTTCTGTGCGGCTTTCCAAACTGCCCGGCAGGGTATATGGCGAGCAATCCAAAATGGCGTCAGCCATTAATAATATGGAAAGACTATTTCGCAAAATGGATCCACACCCCGACACCTGATTCTCTACTGCTTTCACTGATATTTTTTGACTTTCGCCCTGTACACGGAGACATCAGTCTCTCTGAAAAATTAAGGTCACACCTTAAGAAGACCATGAAAGACCAGAACATCTTCTTTGCCCGTATGGCAGGCACGATCATGAACAACCGGCCACCTCTCGGGTTCTTCAAGTCCTTTATAGTTGAAAAAAGCGGGGAGCATAAAGACGAGCTCAACCTGAAATTCAGGGGCATCGGCCCAATAGTTGATATTGCAAGACTGTTTGCCCTTGAAAAAGGCCTTTCCGAGACCTCAACAATCGACAGGCTGCGCGCACTTAAGGACAAGCACCCGATAATCATGGAACTCGGAGAAGAAATAGAGCAGGCATTCGAGTTCATCAGCCTCCTCAGGGTCCATCACCAGATAGGACTGATGGAGAGGTCACTTGAACCTGACAATTTTATTAACCCGAACAACCTCAGCGGTCTTGAGAAAAAGTCCCTCAAGGAATCCTTCCAGCTGGTCCTGAATATTCAGGAGGCGATCTCTGAGCTGTACAGACCGGGAATGGTGAGTATGTAATATGCGGACAACGTTCTTCTCAAAAAAAACTGAATCAGCGTCACTGCTGCTTGGTGACGCCGTGTATACCGTGCTCGATACAGAGCTCACAGGACTTGACATGAAAAAGGACTCCATAGTCTCAATAGGCGCGGTCAGGATGAAAGGCACAAGGATTGATATAGGGAATTCATTCTATCGCCTGATACATCCGGCGGGCAGAATGGACCATAAAAACATCCTCATACACGGGATCACTCCGTCAGAGGTTGAGGAAGAGCCGGTTGTGGACGCTGTCCTTGATGACCTGTCGGCATTTTGCGGGAACAGCGTTATAGTCGGGCACTTTGTTTCACTTGACATAAATTTCATCAACAGGGAATTAAAGCGGACCGGCAGGGCAAAACTGAAGAACGCTGCTGTAGACACCTGCAAAATCTATGAATGGATCAAGTCAAGTGAAGGAGCATTCAGCAGACATTATTCCGCAAGGCAGGACGAACTCGACCTGTTCTCCCTTGCGAGGGAATATAACATTACATTCAATGAGGGGCATAATGCCCTTGGCGACGCGTTCATTACGGCACAGCTCTTTCAGAGGTTTTTGTATGCACTGCCCGGACTGGGAGTAAACAGCATACGTGACCTCCTGAAAACAGGGAAGGCATGAAGACGCTGTTATTAATTCAGAAAGAAGGAGGTGATAAGGGGGGACTCGGGATTTAAGAGTTAAGAGTTAAGATTTAAGAGTTAAGATTCAAAATCTGAAAGGAGGACAACTGGTTTATGGACAAATTAAAGCTTGAAGCATACTGGAATGAAAACAAGAAGCTGACGTGGATAACCATGATCATCTGGTTCGTTGTCTCGTATGTCGCGGCATTTTTTGCCGCTGAATTAAACAGCATTACGATCCTCGGGTTCCCTCTGGGATACTACATGGGGGCGCAGGGCTCCCTCATCGTGTTTGTGGTTCTCATTTTCAACTATGCGGCAAAGATGAACAAACTGGACAGGAAATACGATGTCGAAGAGGAGGAGGAAAAATAAATGGCAAAGGAAAAATCTGCATTTCTGGATAACCTTGGCAGGATATATGCCATGTATACGGTGGTATTCATTGTCTTTGTTCTCGCCCTCGCTGTGGCCGAACAGATGGGTCTTTCTTCAAAGATCATCGGATGGACCTTCATGGGCGTTACAATCGCACTCTATGCTGCCATAGGTATCATGAGCAGGACAGCAAAGGTCTCGGAGTATTATGTCGCCGGAAGAAGTGTTCCGGCTTTCTTTAATGGCATGGCAACCGGCTCTGACTGGATGTCGGCAGCTTCATTCATCAGTATGGCAGGCGCCCTGTACGGGAACGGGTACGACGGCCTCGCATACATCATGGGCTGGACCGGTGGCTACGTGCTGCTCGCAGTCTTCCTTGCCCCTTACCTGAGGAAATTCGGGCAGTACACAATACCTGACTTTCTGGGCGCACGCTACGGTGGAAACGCCGCGCGTTCAATCGGCATCTTCGCCGCAATCCTTGCATCAACAACGTATCTCATTGCACAGGTCACAGGCGTCGGCATCATTACGAGCCGCTTCCTCGGCATACCTTTTAACGTCGGAGTATTCGTCGGTCTCGGCGGTATTCTCGTCTGCTCGATGCTTGGAGGCATGAGGGCCGTCACATGGACACAGGTCGCGCAGTACATCATCCTGATCCTCGCATACCTTACCCCGGTCACGGTTATGTCCTTCAAGGCCACAGGGAACCCCGTTCCTGAAATCGCCTATGGACAGATCCTCCAGAAGATAAACCATCGGGAGGCCCAGCTTATTGCGGACCCGAAGGAGCAGGAGGTCAAGGACATCTGGAAGCAAAAGGCCGCTGACATTGACGCAGATATCAATGCACTGCCAGGGAGCCTCGAGGCGAAAAGGCAGGGCCTGAATGACAAACTCGCTGCCTTGCCTGCAGACTCCCCGGCAGCAGACAGGGAGCAAATCGAGAAGGACATCGCCGCTTTACCAAAAACAGATGCAGAGGCAAAGGAGGCATGGACCAAGTCAAAAGCAGCAGCAGCCAAGGCAGGCGGCCCGCTTAAGATTTATACAACCCCTTTCACGAATATGGACAAGGCCAATATGCTCGCCCTCACCTTCTGTCTAATGGTAGGAACTGCGGGTCTGCCGCACATTCTCATGCGATACTATACCGTCCCTTCGGTCAAGGCGGCCCGGTCTTCAGTGGGCTGGTCGCTATTTTTCATTTTCCTGCTCTACTTCACAGCACCGGCATACGCGGCATTTGCACGGCACGAGATCATCACTAACGTTGTCGGACAGTCATTTGCAACACTGCCTGCATGGGTCGCTGCATGGGGCAAGGTAGGTCTGTTCACAGTCAAAGACCTGAATGCCGACGGCATCCTCCAGTTCGCTGAGATCACACTGAATACAGATGTCATCGTGCTTGCGACACCTGAAATCGCGGGCCTTCCTTATGTCATAGCAGGCCTTGTGGCGGCAGGCGGTCTTGCTGCAGCGCTTTCAACAGCAGACGGGCTGCTTCTCACCATCTCAAACTCACTCTCTCACGACCTGTACTACAAGATGATCAACCCGAAGGCATCCATTACAACCAGACTGACTATCTCAAGGGTGCTGCTTGTTGTAACAGCCGTACTTGCCGCCTGGATAGCCACCTACAAGATCACGATCATTGTCGAACTTGTGGCGTGGGCCTTCTCGCTCGCGGCAGCAGCGTTCTTCCCTGCACTTGTCATGGGCATCTGGTCAAAAAAGACCACAAAACAGGCCGCTGTCACCGGAATGGTACTCGGTCTTGCAGTCACCCTGTATTACATGATAGGTAACAGGTTCTATGGTGTTAACTGGTTCGGGATCAAGCACATCTCATCCGGTATCTTCGGACTGCCGGTTGGTTTCTTAACAATGTGGCTTGTCTCAAAATTCACTCCTGCACCTTCAGAGGAACTGCAGGAATTTGTTGAAGGCGTAAGATACCCGAGAGGATCGGGAACAGCATCAGACGAGTAAAATCTTCAGGGGGGACGTATACGTCCCCCCTTTTTTTATTTAATGTAAAGAAGATAACTGCCGTATTATAATTGACAGAGCCACGGGCCACTAAGAACTACGTAACAATGCCACATTTCTGGATCCCGGACTTGCCCCGGGATGACGACCATGAGGCTTTTTTACGTTATGTCTTGGCAATTAAAATAAGTCGCTTTTTTAATGTTTTCACAATTGATGATTCATGCTATATTAATCAGAAATGTTAGTAATTAAATTTGTTAAATATACGCTAGCTTTTTTCAGCTGGATGATAATCGGCAGGGTACTGTTGACTCTGCTGGTAGGGTCACGCAGGAACTTAATGGTTGATTTTTTTGTACGTTTTACAGAGCCGTTTTATATTATTACCGGTAAATTCCTTCCCTTCACACAGGTATCACCTGAAAGGGAAGGGACTGTCTGGGCAAGAATCGGCGGCATGAAACCTTTCTTTGCGCTGATTCTGATTCAGGTTTTGTGGCTGGTCATTTATGCCCTTGTTAAAAAGACGGGGGCATTTTAGAAAATAAGACATACCATCGTGTAGAATTAACATGTAATATACCGGCTTGATCAGGAACATGCAAGTTTGGCTGTTCCACGCCGGAAAAAAAGGAGGTTGCATGGCAGACGACAAGAAAATTGAAGTCCTGATGACGGAAGGACGGACATTCCCGCCTTCAAAGGAATTAAGCAGCAAGGCCCATATAAAGAGTATGGCGGAATACGAAGCTATGTACAAAAGGTCTGTTGAAGACCCTGAAGGGTTCTGGGGAGAAATTGCTGAAAAGAACATTACCTGGTCCAGAAAGTGGGACAAGGTCCTTGAATACGATTTTCACACACCTGATATCAAGTGGTTTCTCGGCGGTAAACTCAATGCCTCGGTCAACTGCCTTGACCGCCATCTCACTGCAGGGAGGAAGAACAAGGCCGCACTTATCTGGGAGGCAGATGACGGTTCATACAAGACATATACATATCAGCAGCTCCATCTGGAGGTAAACAGGTTTGCCAATGTGCTTAAGAAGAACGGCGTTGTAAAGGGTGACAGGGTCGCTATCTATCTGCCCATGATCCCGGAGCTTGCGATTTCAATGCTTGCCTGTGCGCGTATCGGCGCTATTCACAGCATCGTCTTTGGAGGGTTCAGCGCGCAGGCACTGAGAGACAGGATCCAGGACTGCCAGGCAAAGATGGTAGTAACTTCCGACAAAGGCGTCAGGGGCGGAAAGCTCGTGCCTCTTAAACAGAATGTGAATATTGCGATCGAGGAATGTCCCTCAGTCCGGAATATGATCGTTGTCAAGAGAGCGGACGGTTCTGACATGAAAGACGACCGTGATCTCTGGTGGCATGAGGAGATGGCTGCTGAAGATATCAGCAACTACTGCGAACCGGAGCAGATGGATTCAGAAGACCCGCTTTTTATCCTGTATACATCGGGCTCAACGGGTAAGCCCAAGGGAGTGCTCCACACAACAGGCGGTTACATGGTCTATACGAACCTCACTTTTAAATACATATTTGATTATCATGAAGAAGACACATGGTTCTGTACAGCAGATATCGGGTGGGTCACAGGACACTCCTATATAGTATATGGACCACTGTCAGATGGAGCAACAAGCCTTATGTTTGAAGGCATTCCAACATATCCGAATCCCGGGAGGTTCTGGGAAATATGCGAAAAGCACCAGGTGAACGAATTTTACACAGCACCGACTGTTATCAGGGCACTCATGAGATCAGGTGAGGAATGGCCCCAAAAATATGACCTTTCTTCCTTAAGGGTGCTTGGTTCTGTCGGCGAGCCTATAAATCCTGAGGCATGGATGTGGTATCACAAGAATATCGGCAGGGGCAAACTTCCGATAGTCGACACCTGGTGGCAGACCGAGACCGGCGGTATTCTTATCACACCGCTTCCCGGGGCCATGACATTGAAGCCCGGCTCCGCAAACAGACCGTTTTTCGGCGTGGTCCCCGCGATCGTCAAGCAGGACGGTTCTCCTGCGGGTGTGAATGAAGGAGGGTTCCTCCTCATCACAAAACCCTGGCCGGGGATGATAAGAGGGACCTATGGCGACCCTGAAAAGAAACGGGTCAAGGAAGTATATTTCTCTCAATTCCCCGGCAATTATCTGTCCGGTGACGGGGCAAGGGTTGATGAAGACGGCGATTACTGGCTTATGGGAAGGATCGATGACGTTATCAATATCTCAGGCCACAGGCTCGGTACGGCAGAGGTTGAATCAGCACTGGTCAGCCACCCGACTGTTGCAGAGGCCGCTGTTGTGGGATATCCCCATGAGATAAAAGGTGAAGGCATCTATGTCTATGTCACGCTGAAAGAAGGCCAGACACCTTCGGACGACCTCAAGAAGATCCTCATCGGACATATAAGAACAGAGATAGGGCCTATCGCAACTCCGGACAAGATGCAGTTTGCTCCCGGACTTCCCAAGACAAGAAGCGGCAAGATAATGAGAAGGATTTTGAGAAAGATAGCTCAGGGTGCAGTCGATGAACTCGGTGACACCTCAACTCTTGCTGACCCGTCGGTAGTAGACAGTCTGGTAAAAGAGAGATTGTAAATAAAACAGCAGGGGCGGGTTTTGGAATCCGCCCCTGCTGATATCCCTTATCTTCCCCTGACTGAATTAATACGAATGGTTAATGAATCTGCGCCCCGTTTTGAATGTTAAACCCTGCTGCAGAATGCTTCAGCTCATGGGCCAGCTTATTCAGATCATTTGTGGCACCTGAAGAATACCGGGCACTGTCTGCAGTCTGTCTTGTCAGTTCCGCCACTGATTCGAGGTTTGAGGTTATGTCGCTTCCGGCATTAGATTGTTCTTCAGCTGCAGTTGCAATATGTTGAATCATGTCCGTTACATTCTGTACAGATACGACTATCTGCTGCAGAGATTCTCCCGCCTTGTTAGCAAGCGCTACTCCTGCTTCCACTTCGCTTGAACCGGTCTGCATGGATTTCACTGCCATATCCGTGTCAGCCTGAATTTTCTGGATAGTATCTACTATCTCTTTTGTGGCGGACGTGGTCTTCTCCGCAAGTTTTCTTACCTCGTCCGCAACAACTGCAAATCCCCGGCCCTGCTCTCCTGCACGTGCTGCTTCAATAGC
>QZIL01000083.1 GCA_003599025.1 Nitrospiraceae bacterium
TAATTAGCTGCCAATCCTCTTAAGTTATCTTCCTAATTGCCGATAATAATGATTACCGAAGATGTATATACAACATCTTACATATTAGGGCGCTATAAATGGTGCCTGATCTATCCTGTAGGAGGAAAATATGAGAAGGAAAAAGCTGGGAGCAAGTTGTCTCATCCTGATTATTTCTGCCATTATGTTATTTGCTGGATGTAGCGGTGGCGGAGGAGGGGGGAGCAGCAGTAGCAGCAGTAGTAGCAGCAGCAGTAGCAGTGCTTCAGGGCTTTCAGTTGCAGAACAGGTGAGTGTTGTTGAGGCCCAGGAGTCAACTGGCAAGGTCAGGGCAATGAAGCTCGGGAAGCTCTTTCTCAGTCCATCGGATGTTCCAGCTGATTCTCAGTATAACACGGACAGGCAGGAAGTCTATGTACATGAGCGTTCAGCTGAAGCATTTAACATAATAAATGAGATACTCTGCGCTATGGGGCAATCCAGATACGACGAAATGGTCAATACTGGCAATTATAAGGCGCAGATTGACATGAACAAATGCAGTCAGAACAAGGACAGTGCATCAAACGCAGGGGAAAGCTCACAGAACCAGTCTTCAGGTTCCACAGCGCCCAGTTATGAAATGTGGACGGTAAACTCTTCAAGGGTGGACAACAGTTCACCGCATATCGTAAAAGTCTGGATGCATGAGAAAGCGGACCGTGATGAACCCGCAAAAGTGATTTATGTAAAAGTCACTATTACCGAGGGGGCCAGCGATACAAACCCTTACGGCTTATTTACAATTTATTTCAAGGGGCACCCGGAGGTCGGCGGCGTAGTCAATACTGATCAGATTATGTTCTATGGCTTCCTTAAGGCTGAAAAGCCGGAGGGCTCAGATGATGTTCTTCTGAGTTTTGTATGCCAGGATACTGAAGGGTCATTCAAGGAACAGGTCGTGCTGAACAGGGCAGCTGATGGTTCCGGCGGCTCCGGCAGTGTTGCATTAACTGATGAGTGGGACGGGGATACCAGTTTTGATATTGCGTTTAATACGACACATTTTCTGAGGGAAAACACAGAGTCATCTGATCAGATGTGTTTTAGCAGGACAACTTTTGATGAAACTGCATGGGACTACGGTCTTTATAATGCATCCGGGTCAAGGGTAAACCGCAATTCAGGCTTTTCGATCAAGACAGGCGAGTATTATGGATGGATAGGCTATTACGGGCTCTGGCTCCCTGAGCAGGCGTCAGTAGTCAATGGAGATACGGTTTACAGAGTATCATTCAGTCAGGGTGGTGAAACAGCAGTCCCTTACACTGTTATCAAGAAAGGCGGCCGGCTCAAGAAGCACACAAGGAACGCTACTACGCTCGGCGCTGTCAAGAACATCCCGCTTGACTACTGGGACATGGGCAGCAGTTCACGTGTCAAGTGGAACGGTTCCGGTTTTGTGAAGTTTGCTGAAATGAATAATGAAAATCATATGTGGGAAAATATTCCTGAAGAGGCTTTAGACCTTAGCGAACTTAACTATGGTGAACTCAATTTCTGGTCACAGTCGCTGGGAGGTCAGGTGCGTGTAAAACTCGCAAATTGTTTATGGAACATGGAGTCAGGCAAAGTGGCTTGCGATGCACCGGGGAATTCCACTCCTGTCATTTATTTCAAGGAAGATGCTGTGTTTCCGGGCGACAGCGTGCCTGCCAATCTGAAGTGTTATGATAACTGCCCTAAATATACTGCTGAGGCAGGTGGGGTCGTACCTTCAGACGCAACGTACGCGCCTGACTGGAACCCGTCGGATGGCACAGATTCATACGATTACACATTCAGTTCAACTGTCAGCGAGATGCTTCTTAAAGAAGGCGGAAACGCCCTCTTGTGGGTAAGTGACGAAAGTGGTCAAAACCAGTGGGGCGTTATGAGCGGTCCCATGTTTGAGCCGAGCCAGGCAAATCTGGATTTGCTTGACTGCAATTGGGACGGAGACAATGATCCTGCAACAGATTCTCAGACTTGCGGCTGGAAGGCACATAGTGAACTAAGTACATTTTATACCTGGGAAACAGGGGCCAATGCATGGAACCAGTTTACTGCACTCAGGGACTCCGGCGGAAATATCCTTAAATTTCAGCGGCCGTTGCAGGTGCAGTATGTCCATTCACAACCTGATGAAAGTGCATATGACTTTAAGTACGATGGTGTGAGCTTTTACCTCGAATACAGCGGCTTTGGCAATCTCCACGGTATTCCGGGTAACTGTATTGACAGGGACACAGGTGAGCCGACTAATTGCCAGCAGGGCACAAGATGGGTGCCTGAATTCACAATACCTGATGGTTCCGAAGCAACGGATGGAACGAATGATTATCTTATAAAGGCGCTCAGGAAGGAGCAGAGGATGCGCAGTGTGACTGTTGATAATTGTGCAGGACTATCACTGACTTCCTATACGCTTCCTGAAATAACAGAAGACAACTGGACAGATCCCGGTATCGGTGCTGAGCCGGTTGTCAGCAACGCGCCAGCTGTAATAGGCGGAGAGATTCAGTAGGGAAACAGGCAGGGCTTATGCTCAGCTTGTCAAAGGGACACATCCTGAACCGGATGTGTCCCTTTCTTTATTAAACATGATAAAATGAGCGCATGCGTTTTTTTTCATGCACTATATTGATTTTATTACTCAATACCGCTTGCACAGGCAAAGAGAAATCAGTAGAAATAAACCGGGAAGACATACGTGGGAAAGTCAGTAATCACGTTGAGGCTGCCGTATTTGACGGGACCGATCTCAAGACAATATCTGTGTCCGGGAACAGGTCCTCTGTCCCTCATGGTATAACCTTGAACTATTCAGGAGTTCTGTATTGCACAAGGCAGGGATATTATCCTCAAACGATTATCTTTAAGGCAATGGAGGAATCGTTTATGATGGATAGTGTCTCGCTCAAACCGTTGATAAATTCTGAAGTAGGTGTGCTGACAGGAGTTGTATACAAGCCTGTCACAGGCGGAAAGCTTGAAGGGCATAGGGGTATTGCCCGGCTGTTTGGGAATGAAAAGGTAAGTATTGTTAATGATGATACTGCCCGGGAAGTAATAACGGACGATTATGGTGTTTTTATGATCGGGCTTTTACCTGGTAAATATGATATTGTTTTCAATAATAAAAAAGTCAGTATGGTACTGATTGAAAAAAGCAGGACCACTATCCGGAATATACAGAAAGGGGTCATGCTGATAGATTGATCCCGGCCAGGAGGGGGTATTGAAGCGACTAATTTTTCTCTTTTTGTTTTTTGCAATCTGTCTCCCTGCAGTTCCTTCCTTCGCAGGAGAAGACAGTGTCATGCTCTTGCAAAAGGCCTTTGAGAGAGGGGAACTCAGCTATCAGGCCGCTCTGAATTATAAACTATATGCGGTATTCAGCAGGAATAAACTGCCAAGGGCTTATCAGTCGGACATTCCGGTCAAATCAGCGACGTCCATAATCATGGAGGCAAGGCAAAACAAAGGCCTGCTTTTCAAGGATAATGAATTTATCATTTTCAGGCCGACTGACGGAGACGATACGGATTATTATGGAGGCGGTATCGCAGTCTGGACATATGACAGCCCCGGCGGACATTTTAAAATACACTATACCGAAAACGATTCAAATGGAGATGCAGTTTACGGATCTGACGGGGACCAGGGTACTGTTCCAGCATATGTGACCGACCTGGCTGGATACCTCGATAATTCATGGACAGAAACTGTCACAATTATGGGATATGCAGCTCCGCAGTCTGACGACCCAGCAGGCGGGGACAGCAGGCTGGATGTGTATCTGGTCAATATGAATGCGTTCGGATATACGAGCTTTGATTCCGGCCCTTCGGATGTTTATATCGTGATCGAAAATGATTTTGAAGGCTTTCCTGAGAACCTTGATCCCGTTGATCAGAGAAAGGGGGCGCTTAAGGTAACAGCGGTGCATGAGTTCTTTCATGCCTCTCAATTTCAATACACCACCAATGAAGCTGCAAACAGATGGTGGATGGAGGCGACAGGCACGTGGATTGAAGACATAATATACCCTGAAGTGAAAGACTATCTGAATTATACCGGATTTAAATATGCCGACAGCAATGATAATGGTAAATGGGACAGCGGAGAGACCTGGTATAAGATTGATGGTACTGCAGTTGCAGGTACTACCTCCAGGCCTGAACGATGGTTTGACCGGCCACAGTATTCACTAGACTCTACTGAGGCGTCTCATGAATACGGCACTATAGTATTTGCGAAATATTTATCAGAAAAATACGGCGAGGGCGTGATCAGGTCTGTATGGGAAAGGATTGACACTGATACTATCGCGCTTGAGGCTATATCGGATGAGCTGTTGTCACGAGGGACTTCTCTGGCCGCAATCTTTACTGTATTCCAATCTGCAAATTACAGGAGGGATTATACTGACGGAGGATATTACCCTCTTGTCAGACATGAGGCAACATATGCTTCCTATTCATGGAATATAAACGGGACGCTCAACCATCTCTCTTCGCACTATTATGCCTTTAAACCTGATGTTGCTTCTTCGAATATAACCTTTGCTTTTCATAATATGAATTCAGGACAGATGGCAGTGCGACTTATTTTCAGCAAGTTCTCAGGCGGATACGATGAAAAGGAAATTACACTGGATAGTCCTGATGTTTATTATCAAATGGAGCGCTTCGGCACTGACACCACCTATTCAAGGGCGGCAATGATCGTTATGAATAAATCATCATCTCTGGACGGCAGTGCGTATTCCATATCAGTATCCCGTGATATAAAGGAAGACGATGAAGACAAGAGATGCTTTATCGCGACTGCAGCCTACGGGAGTTATCTTTCTGAAGAGGTACAGGTATTAAGAAGATTCAGGGACGAATGCCTTCTGACCAACAGGGCGGGCAGAACGTTTGTCCGGTACTATTATGAATTTTCCCCTTCAGCTGCGGATTATATAAGTGGCCATACGACCTTGAAGTCTAT
This sequence comes from Nitrospiraceae bacterium, assembly GCA_003599025.1. Classification (GTDB taxonomy): domain Bacteria; phylum Nitrospirota; class Thermodesulfovibrionia; order UBA6902; family UBA6902; genus UBA6902. The sequence continues at coordinate 5,017 of QZIL01000083.1, forward strand.
AATAAGATGTATGCTTGCGCCTGTGGTATATTCGATCAAATATCCGCTATATGCGCTGATTATATGTACCATAGGAGCTGTTATTCTGATGTCTACCAGGAAGAAGAGTTGATTTCCGGGTTCAACTGGTATGGAAGTCGGGGATACGGACAAATTGAAATTTAGTATGATGCAGGCAGGTTAACCCGCTGGAAAAAGATATGCAGAGCATGTGTTGCTCTGCATAATAAGCTTTACTTTTCAGGTGTTATAAATCAGTTTGTGCTACTTAGATGAGGTCGCGTATTTCTGGCCGGGTTTCATCAGAACAAACCCTGCAGCCCCTTCTTCTCTCTTGATCTCCTTGAAAACTTCGCACGACATGCAGGAGACAGATTTCTGAGCAAAGTCACCCTGAACCTTTCCACCACAGAATGTGCCGGCAATGGCCCAGCATATACGGCCACCGTTTTTTCCGTTGTTTACTCCGTTCGTGGATGTACTTGTTGCTGCGGGACATACACCCATTTCAGCACTCTTGACCCCCCCGGGCTCTCTGCCGCATTTCTTCATCTCCCAACAGTTCTGCTTAGACATTTTGACCTCCTCCTTTGCTTAGCCTTCCATGTAAGTATAGTTTGTTTTAATGCTGATGCATTAAATCCCTAAGTCTTTTGCTTATTATTACGGCAATTATAAGAGGGAACTTTAGTAGGCATATGGTGGTATCAAATTATTTTATATAAATAATATGTTGAATCATGTAATACAATGAGAAGATGGGCCTGCTATTTCATGACCTGGTTCATCTCAAATATAGGCAGGAGGACCGAGACTACAATAAATCCGACTACAAGGCCCATTACTAAAATCAGTGCAGGTTCGAGCAGACTTATTACCCTCTGTAGTTTTCTGTCAAATTCGGATTCGTAGGATTCGGCTGTCTTTTGCAGTACTTCAGGCAGTTTCCCTGTTTGTTCACCGGTGGAGATTATCTGCAGGAGTGTAGGGGGGAAACCCTCAAGACTTGCGGAAAGCCTGGCCCCCTGTGAAACGCGGGTCTGTGCAGCCATAATTTTATTTTCGAGTACAACGTTGCCAGTGGCCTTTGAGGTCAACTGCATTGCCTTGAGAATCGGCAGCCCTCCGGAAAGGAGAAAACCCATAGTCATGGAAAATCGCAGCATGTAAAGGCCCGTTAAAATTCCAGTTGGGTCTTTTAGCAGCATTGAATCAATTAATGCCCTGTTTGTCCGCCTGATCTTCCTGAACAATACAACAGAGCCTGCTGCCAGGGCAAGAAGCAGCCACCAGAAATTTTTCAATGCCGAGCTTATCCAGATAAGGATGATGGTGACAAATGGCAGACTGGCTGAGGTCTCCTCAAATATTTTTGTTATCTTTGGTATAACAAAGGTGAACAGGAACAGCACAATGCCTATACTCACAAAGGCCATAAACGCCGGATATACCAGAGCTGTGGTAATTTTGTTTCTGATATTCAACTCGGTTTCGAGATAATCAGAGAGTTTTAAGAGGACCTCGGTCAATTTGCCGCTGCTCTCGCCGGCTGCTATCATACCCGAATAAAAATCCGGAAAGATCTCGGGATAGGACTGAGTGGCCCGTGCCAGGGACGAACCTCCTGCAAGGCTGTCCTTAAGGTCTGTCAGTATATTTCTCCACTCACCTTTCTGTTCGGAAGACAACGCGCTGATCGCCTCAATAAGAGGGACACCTGATGACAACAGGGTTGAAAGTCTTCTGGTGATATTGGCAAGTGTCAGTGGAGAGGTTTTTCCTGAGAATAATTTTTTTCCTGAAGGGAGTGACTCGGTAATCTCTTTCGGGAAAATGCCTTTTGATTTTAATTTGACAGAGGCGTCTTTCTGTCCGTCGGCCTCTATCACTCCTTCGGAGGATGATCCGGTCTGTGTATATCCGCGATATTTGAAAACAGGCATTTCTTATACTTCCACTTCCCTCAGTGTTACACGCATGACTTCTTCTATTGTGGTAATGCCTTTAATGATTTTGTCAGCCGCATTGTTGTGAAGAGGTTTAAACCCGGCCCTGACAGCGGCTGATTTTATGTATTGCGCATCTCTTCGCTCTGAAATCATTGTCCTGATGGCCGGAGTTATCTCAAGCAGTTCGTAGATCCCTGTCCTGCCGAGATAGCCCTTGCCGAGGCATTTATCGCAGCCCTTACCGTGATACAGCAGGGCCGGAGGAGGGTCCATTCTCAGGTAAGTCAGCTCCTGTTTTGAAGGCTCATATGGTTCCTTGCAGAACGGACAGATGACCCTTACAAGCCTCTGTGCCAGAACGCAGACAAGCGATGACGCTACAAGAAAGGGCTCTATCCCCATGTCTATCAGCCGTGTAGCTGCACTCGGGGCATCATTTGTATGCAGGGTGCTGAGCACCAGATGTCCTGTAAGTGAGGCATGCACAGCGATCTCTGCAGTCTCGAGGTCCCTTATCTCTCCGACCATCATGATGTCCGGGTCCTGTCTTAATATTGATCTCAGACCGGTAGAGAATGTGAGCCCTATCTTCGGGTTTACATGCATCTGCCCAATGCCGCTCAACTGATATTCCACCGGGTCTTCAACGGTAATTATGTTCCGGTCTTCGGTATTAAGCCTGATAAGTGACGCATAGAGTGTGGTTGTTTTTCCCGAACCTGTGGGACCGGTGACGAGTATGATGCCGTTGTGTCTTGAAAGGGCATTCTTCAGTGAGAGCAGAAGTGAATCAGCCAGCCCGAGCATTTCAAGGCTCAGAATGCCGGAATGCCTGTCCAGAAGCCGCAGGACAGCCCTCTCACCCAACGCGGTAGGGATTATAGACACCCTTATATCAATGCTCTTTCCTCCGACAAGCAGCTGTATCCTGCCGTCCTGAGGCAGTCTTTTTTCCGCAATGTCAAGGCCGGCTATGATCTTTATCCTCGAGATCAGGGCATCATGGATGATTTTCGGGGGTGCCAGTACTTTTTTCAGAATGCCATCTACCCTGAACCTGACGTCAATGCCTTTTTCATATGGCTCAATATGTATATCACTTGCCTTCTCCTTTGCAGCTTCCATTAAAAGGGCATTAAGCAGCCGGATTATAGGCGCCTCTTCAGTCAGCTCCAGCAGGTCCTTAGGGGACTCAAATTCCGTTGCCACCAGAGAAAGGTCTTCCCCTTTTATAACACCCATCGCCTCATCGACCCTGCTGGTCCTGCTGAAAATACGGTTGATAGCTTCAATAATGACTTTTTCCTCAGCCTGGACAGGGCGGGGTTTCAGATTGAGTGACCTTGCCAGGTCCCTAAGAGCAAAGATCCCGCGGCTGCCGGCTACAGCGGCGAGCAGTTCATCATTTTCTATCCTGAGGGGCAGGAAGACATTGCCTTTTGCAAAGGGAAGGGATATCTTTTCGATGAGTCCGTTCTCTATGTCTTCGTCATTGATAATGTCTATTGTTTCCATAATGCTACCGGTTATACTAAGACATTCGTTAATAAAGCATCACAATCGTCATGGTCATTCCGGCTTGTCCGGCCTGTCCCTTTTTTCGGGGAATCTTTCAAACAGGGATCCCCATCTGCTTCGCTCGCTTAAGGCGCCTACTTCTGGTGCGGGAATGACAAACAATGTGGCTTTCATAAAGTAGTTTTTAGTAACTTACGTCTTATTGTATACCAGAACAGGCTTCAGGTTATACTGCTCTTTAAGTTCTTTTAACATTAGCGCGTCTTTCTTTCTGTCCATTGTTCCAGGTATCCTGACCTTGCTGAAATTGCCTTCTAACGTCAGGTAAATATCAGGATAACGGCCTCTTAATCTGTTGAGCGCCTCCTGTGCGAATTTTACATTGATCCATGCGCCGATCTGAATATAGTAACTGCTGCCGGAGATATTTATATTATTCTCTGCAGGCACTGCAGTTGAAACCGTGTTGTTTTTTGCAGGAAGAACTGGTCCATCAGTAGACGTCACATGGATCTTGTCAGTGTTTTGAGCGAGGGCAGGTAGTGGCGCCGGCTTTGCAGTGGCTTCGATTGAATTGTCTCCTTGTTGAGTTTGAAGGGCGGTGGCAACGGATTCTGTATTTACCGTATCAGGGACAAAAGTGTCAGCTGAAGGCATTTTATTCTCCTCGTTAAGGCTCTGTGGGAGGACTGGCAATGGCCCGGGAGTTACGGGGTCCGGTCTATTTACTTCATTGTCTGGAGTTGTTTTTTTTTTATCAGTATCCGGCTGAGGCGGAGTTTCCTCCATGTAGTTCAGTCCCGGATGATTATTACTGCTGTCAGCAGGCGTGGGTATTTCCCTGTCTGTTACAGCAGGAGAGAACGCCTTCTCCTTATGGATTTCGCCGTTGTTTTTATTTATGTTGATTTCAAGGTTGGTCTCCTTTTTATAAATGTCCTCAGAAGGTCCATGCAGTTTTACCTTGTAATTGGGCTCAGCGTACAGGACCTCAGGCAGTGACAGGAAATCATTAATGGCATCTTCTACATGTTTGCCGGGTTTTAATTTAATCTGGTAAACCGATATACTCTCAAAGTATTTAATAACAGAAGCTTTCTGCTGATATATTATATCCAGTGCCTTTTCCATGGATACATTTTCAGCGAATTTAACAAGCAGCTCTCCCTTACTGTACAATTTCTCTTTTGTTACGAATTCCTTGTGCTTCTCTTCTGTTAATTGTGCAAGCTGGGTTGTTTCTTTGACAACGTGAGGCGACAGGAAGATAAGCAGATTAGTCTTTTTGGTTGAGACACTCTTGAACTTGAAAAGCCATCCAAGAAAAGGTATGTCTCCGAGCAGGGGGACCTTTGTAACGATTTCTTCATCTTTTTCCTGCATCAGCCCGCCGATAACAACTGTACGCCCATCTTTGACCAGCACTGAAGTTTTTGTGGAACGCTTTGTAGTGGTAGGCCCGACAGTTGTGAGGATAACATCAGAGGCGCTCTTTACTGATGATATCTCCTGAAATATGTCGAGCTTAACGTAGTCCCCTTCAGTTATCTGCGGAGTTATCTGCAGCTTTATACCGACGTCTGTTCTTGTTATGGAATTCAGCACAGTAGTGGTCGTGGTTACGTCCCGCTCTCTCTGAGATATAAAAGGCACATTTTCACCGACGAGTATCTCAGCCTCCTGATTGTCGGAGGTGAGTATCTGGGGGGTGGAAAGTACATTAATTGCGTCCTTGAATTCGCTCAGGCTGAAGAGAGCTGCAAATCCCGGGGCTGTAAGGCTCTGACTGCTGGATGATCCACTTGAACTGATTGAAGTTATCGGGACATCGAAGAAGTTCCCCATGCCGCCGATTGATATGCCGGATAGTCCGTTAACGATATTCAAAAGCGTGTCCGTACCGATATTGCCGACCCCGCCTACCAGTATCGGTTCACCACGATCAGTTACTGTCCCTCTCCATTTTGCGCCGAGGTCCTTAAGTTTATCTATTGATGCCTCCACTATCATGGCCTCGACAAAGACCTGTTTCCTCTTTCTGTCGAGGGTCTTTATTACCTGGACTATGCTCTGGTAATCGGAATAGGGTGCAACGACCACAAGTGAATTGGTTGCCTTGTCCGGTGTGACGCTGAGTATTGGAGGCGAATCAGGTGCCACATTTTTTGGAACGGCCCTGAGGCCTGTTTTATAGGTCGTCTGCATGTCCTTTATTATGCCCTGCAAAACCTTGGCGAGTTCTGTAGCATCAGCATACTCAAGAAAGTAGACATTGATTCCAGCTTCTTCTGCAGCAGCAGCGGGTTTATCTATCAGTCTGAGAAGGGATACCATTTTATCGATGTTTATGGCAGAGTCAATCACAAGCAGCATGTTCCCGGGACCAAAAGCAGAGATATGACCGTCCCGTGAGATGACAGGGCGTAAAAACTGCACTGCCTCATCTACCTTTATACTCTCAACCGGGACAAGTTTTGTGATATAGCCTTCATTGATGGGCATTGTTTCATCAGGTGAAAGGACGCCTTCCTGCTTGGCAAGCGAAGACGGCAGTATTTTATAAGTCCTCGGTCCTGAAGGTATGATGGTAAACCCTTTAAGGTTCAGTACAGAGGTGAACAGGGTAAAGGACTCATCTATGGTCAGTTTGGTAGGGGCTATTATGGTGATTTTCCCCTTGATCCGTTCATCAAACAGGAAGTTGTTGCCTGTAATCTCGCTGATGAACTTCACAATCGTAGGGATCTCGACATCGACAAAATTAAAGGCTATGCGGGGTCCTGACTGGTCTGCTAAGCGGCCCTGATGTTCACTGGCAGCACTGGACAGAGATGAAAAGGACAGTATCACAAGGACAATTGAATACAGCACTATAGACAGTTTATTCAGTTTCATTAACAGTTCTCTGTGATTTTAATGCCGGATAATTTTAGACTTATCAATTATCAATTATCAGGGGTCAATTGTCAAATACTGTGTAATACCAATATAAGGAACTTATCTTATCTGATAGCTCATCGACATGTTTTTTCCGCCTCTTACAATGTCAAGATTTACCCTGTTCATCCCCTTCAGTGCAGACATGGCCTGGATCGCGACTTCAGGATTGGATATTTCGAGCCCGTTGACCCGTAAAAGTACATCTCCGTTTTTAATGCCCAGACTGCCGTAGAGTCCATCGGGTATGACCTCGCTGATCTTGAATCCCATCTGCTTGCCGTCAACAAAATTCGGCAGAAGCCTGGCGTCCGTTAAAATCTGCTCCGGATTCCCGAGAGATTGCTGTACCCTTCTGCTGTCGAGAATGTATTCCTGCTCCCCGACCTTTCTGGCAAACGAGGTTTGCGGGACTTCGGCCGGGGTACTTTTTGCCCGGTCCTCGATTCCTGTGATTGGTTCGTCGGACGGGAAGGTAAGAGTGATAGTTTGCGAATCCTGCCTGATATCAACCGATGTCATGGTTATACTGGTTAATGTCCCGTAATTAAAGACCTTTTCATTATAGCCAAAGACCTCCTGCACGTTCGGCTGGGATTTATCTTCAAATATTGCATAACTGAGGTTCTCTGGCCCTGTGACAGTCCCGATCAGGACCAGATTAGATAATGGACCGAGCGAAGGAGTTTCTTCCTGTTTCCCCTCAATAGGCTGGAGTTTCATTGGTCGGCCAAAGGGGTTTTTCTCGAGAATCACGGAATACTGCATGATATCATTATTCATATTAATCAGTGTGTTGTCTTTATGGTGAAAGGGAAGGGCCTCCTTCTTTGAAAAGGAGATATCGACAATGTTTCGGGCCAGAAGAAGGACCGCCAGCAATATTAAAAATGACAGAAGGTAATTGACCAGGCGGAATTTAACTAACGGATTATCGAACATTTTTAATAGATTAAACGATTGCCTGCTGACTGTCAATATTTATAAACGCAGTCAATGAATACATGTTAGAACCTCATGGGTTGCAACGCTGGCTTTCGCCATATAATAAACTAAACTATATCTTGGCTTCTTTCAGCGCTTCACTACAAATACATTGTCTTCCATCCGGTATCAGCCGGAATGTTTCACTTAATAATCGTTTGATGTTTGTTGTAGTTGCCTTCATGGCTTCCATTACTTCTGCAACTGTGAGTTTTCTCCTGCTTATGCCTGCAGCATAGTTGGCGACTACAGACAGTCCTGAATAACATATTTCGAGTTCCCTCGCAAGTGAGGCCTCCGGCATGCCGGTCATTCCGACTACATCACCGCCGAGGATGCCGAAGCTTCTGATCTCTGATGCTGACTCAAGTCTCGGACCTTCAACTGCCACATATGTTCCGCCGTTTTTAACAGAGACACGTACACGTCTTCCGGCCTTCTTAAGCGTTTCGCGGAGTTTCGGGCAATACGGGTCGGTAAAGTCAATATGTACAACGCCGTTTTTACCGTCGTAGAATGTGGATTTTCTGTTCCTTGTCATGTCCAGTACCTGGTCAAGGATGACGATATCTCCGGGTTTTAATCCTTTCCTGATACCGCCTACTGCGCTGATTGAAAGGACCCTTTTAACTCCCAGTTTATGAAAACCAAAGATATTTGCCCTGTAATTGATCATATGGGGAGGAATATTATGGTGGCTTCCGTGCCTGGGAAGAAAGACAACTTCTGTCTTTCCGATTTTCCCAAGCAGATACTTGTCAGAGGGTTTACCATAGGGCGTGGCGACTGCCTGCCGTTTTCTTAAAACAAAGCCTTCAATATCATACAGACCGCTTCCCCCGATAATACCTATTTTTGACATGGCATCCTCCTGTTGTGTTTAATAGTACAAGATATCATAATTGATATTAGGTCGTGTCAGCCTATAAAGTCGATTTATTATCTTTTATCTGTCATTCCGGCTTGTCCGGAATCTATGATTCCCGACGCGTTTTGCTTGCGGGAATGACACAAAGGGCAGTTTATAAACAGACTATAATTTGCTAACCACATAATATTAATAGAAAGGGCCCAAGAGATCAAGAAATGAACAGAATATCAGATGACCTTATAGCTGAAATAATAAGGAGGTCACTCATTAATGGTGGTGACTATGCAGATGTTTATATTGAACAGGAACGTCCCCTGTCAATCCAGCTCGAAGATGACAAGATTGAAAAGCTGTCTTCCGGGATTGATTTCGGTATTGGTCTGAGGGTTATTTTTGAAGATAAAACCTATTATGCATACAGTAATGATTTTTCAGAGGGGTCTTTATTTGCAATAGCCGAAACTGTAAGCCGGGCAGTTAAGGGCGGAAAGGGAAAGGAACTTACATTTGATCTGAGGAAACTGAGACCGTCAGTCGATTTTGAGATCCGGAAATACCCTGATGACATTTCAATAAAGGAAAAGATATCTCTCATAGAACGATCAAACAGGGCAGCTAGAGGGGTAAGTCCCAAAATTAAGCAGGTGTCCATCGTGTACAGGGACTCTGTCAAGAATGTCTGTGTCGCTTCTTCTGACGGGACCATAGCTGAGGACGAACGCATATACACCCTGGCCCTTATACAGGTCATTGCTGCTGAAGGTAATGTTTTGCAGACGGCTTATGAACCTGTCGGAGGTCTTATTGGTTTTGAGCTGTTTGAAGATGAGCCCTTTGAAGAGATTGCCCTCAAAGCTGCACATAAGGCAGTGGCCCTGCTGAGTGCGCGGAAGGCCCCGGGCGGAAGGATGCCGGTCATAATTTCAGCGGCATCAGGGGGCACGATGATTCACGAAGCTGTGGGTCATGGGCTGGAGGCTGATCTGGTACATCAGGGACTGTCGGTGTATAAGGGCAAGGTCGGTGAGCAGATAGCCTCACCATTAGTAACAATAATTGATGACGCAACTCTGCCTAAGAGGCGCGGATCGTTCAGGTTTGATGACGAAGGTGTTATTGCACAGAGGACTGTTCTTGTAGAAAAAGGGGTCTTAAAGGGGTACATGTATGACAGGCTGACTGCCATGAAAGAGGGTGTAGATTCGACAGGCAACGGCAGGCGGCAGTCATATAAGGACAGGCCGATTCCGAGGATGAGTAATACTTTTATAGCCTCCGGAGAAGAAGACCCGGAAAAGATAATAAAATCAATAGATAAGGGCATTTTTGTAAGAAAAATGGGAGGGGGACAGGTAAATACCGTGACAGGAGAATTTGTTTTTGAGGTCTCTGAAGGCCATTTAATTGAAAAGGGACAGATAGGAGAGCCTGTCAGGGGCGCAACACTTATCGGAAACGGCCCGGAAGTATTGAAATCCATAGATATGGTAGGCAATGACATCGGGTTTGCCATAGGAACATGCGGAAAGGATGCCCAGGGCGTCCCGGTTTCGGATGCAATGCCGACTGTCAGGATTCCGGAGATGGTTGTCGGAGGAGAGGTCTGATTTGTGCAGAATAGAGACACAGTAGAGGTATTAATGATACATCTGCATTATTAATCCTCTTGATTTAAAAGCATACTTGGACTGGTATTTAATTTGCTTATATACGACAGTTATGCGACTTCAAAATACTTTAAAAGATGAAATATTCATAAGCGGTCTGGGGCTTCATTCAGGCAGAAACATCAGTATGAGGCTGAGACCTGCACCTAGCAACACCGGTATTGTTTTTATCAGGACGGACAAGGGCAATGTCAGGATAAAGGCGAGCATAAGCACTGTATCTGATACAACTTTTGCCACGACCCTCGCATCTGAAGGGGTCAGGATAGGAACTGTTGAGCACCTCCTTGCTGCCTTAGCGGGCCTTCATGTTGATAATGTATATGTTGAGCTTAATGGTCCTGAAGTTCCGATTATGGACGGCAGCGCCTATTCATTTGTATCCAGGATTATGGAATGCGGGATTGTGAAGCAGGAAAAGGCTGTCTCATATATACGGATTCTGGCCCCCATAGTAGTAATGGAAGGGCACAGCCAGATCGCGATCACCCCTTATGAAGGCACGAGAATCACGTATCGACTATTTTACACGCATCCTGCATTTGGTGAGCAGAAGATGGGTATCGACATATCCACAACTTCATTTATCAATGATCTCGCTCCTGCGAGGACCTTTGGATTTCTCAGGGACGTTGAGATGCTGAAATCCAGAGGGCTGGCACAAGGGGGATCGCTGGATAATGCGATTGTACTTGGTGAAAATGAAGTCATAAACGGCAATATGCTAAGGTTCAAGGATGAATTTGTAAGGCATAAAATCCTTGATGCTGTTGGTGACCTGTCATTAATAGGTCTGCCGATTCACGGACATATTATTGCGAACAAGTCGGGACATACCCTGCATATAAAACTGCTCAGAAAGATCCTGCTGCTGAGAGATTCCTGGGAAATTATTACTCCATCGGTTGTAGCCCCTGCGGTTTCAGAACTCGCTGCCTCGGTTTAACCTGAAAAAGTATTTGTTCTCAGATTAACGCAGATTAGCACAGATTTTAAAAACTGACTATCATTTTGAGACATAGTAGCTGTTTGTGCCTGTCTGATTTATATCAGCGTCGTTATCTGTCAATCATGCCCATCCGGCAGGCGGGTCTGAGGAGATAAATGCTCTCCTGGTTTTATTTAACTCAGGAGTCTAATCTTATAATAACCGCCACTTCTTCGCATCCCGGAAATTTGGGGCATTTCAGACAGTCTCCCCATATCTTGTGCGGCAGATCGTTTCTGTCAATGTCCTCGAATCCCAGATGCTTAAAGTATTCAGGATGATATGTGAGGGCAAAGACCTTGTTCACGCCGAGGGCCCTGGCCTCTTTGAGGCAGTAGTTTATTAATTTCCGACCAATGCCGCGTTTCTGGTATTTCTTGGCTACTGCTGCAGAGCGGATCTCTGCAAGGTCTTCCCAGACGATATGGAGAGAGCATACGGCAATGACTTTGTCCTTATCAAGGCATATATAGAAATCGCGGATAAGTTCATATATCTCGTTCAGAGAGCGCGGCAGCATCCTGTTTCTCCGTGCAAACGAGTTGACCAGTTCATGTATGGACTGGGCATTTTTGAGAGTGGCTTTCTGATATATTAATTCTGACTGTTTCTTTTTCAATTTATTCTTTTCGCTCCTTTTTGCATAGATCTATCAATATTCCCTCAAGCAGTCCGTAATTGCTAACAATAAGCTCATTGGATCCATAGGACTCCATCAGCTTAAGAAGTATAAGTGTTCCCGGCACTATTATGTCAAGCCTTGCTAACTCAAATGGTATATACTGTGCCCTCTCCCCTGAGGACAGGCCGGAGATGAGAGTGAATATATTCCTGACGGTATCCATGTGTAATTTATATTTGTGAATCTTATCATGCTTAAATACCTTCAGGCCCTGGGCCATGGCAGCAAGGGCGGTGACAGTGCCTGCTGTACCTGTGAATGCGGTATCACATGTAATCAGCGGTTTAAACAGACCTGCAGCATGGTCAATCTTACCTGTGACTTCATCCTCCATGTGTTGAAGGGACTCCCTGTCTGGCGGGTCATTGTGCATGTATTTATTTGCAAGATACACGACTCCGAGATCAAGGCTCTCTGTTATTGACATATGTCCGTCAGTCATGCAAATAAGTTCCGTGCTGCCTCCGCCGATATCAATCATTAATGCTGATTCAGTGAAAGGTATGTCCAGCAGCATGCCCTGCGCTGTTATTTCAGCCTCGCGTCTGCCGCTTATCACTTCTATCTCAAGTCCGGTGCTTTCTCTGACGAGACGCAGGAACTCATCCCTGTTTTCTGCATTTCTCAGGACGCTTGTGGCTGCTGCTGATGTCCTGAAGGCATGGTGGCGGGCTATAACTTCAGTGAATTTCTTCAGCGCGTCAATGCCTCTTTTCATAGCTGCGTCTGACATGAGACCGTTTATTGAGACCCCTTCACCAAGACGCGTTATTATCCGGTCAGTATGAATTGTCCTGAAAGAAAAACCACTGTAAGATCCGGCAGGATATACTTCAGCGATCAGGAGCCTGAATGTGTTTGTGCCTATGTCGATGGCAGCACGGATATTGTTTTTCACCATGAAATTATAACTGAAAACGGGAGAAAGAATAAGAACGGCAGCCGGCTTGCCCCCGGGTGGTCAAGTGAATACCGGCATGTGTGATTTGGGAATGATACCAGAATCTTCAGCCCTTTTAATGAATTCCCTGACCGCCTTCTCGCCTTCCTCCCCGAGGTCTATGGAGAAGTCGTTGACGTACAGATCAATGTGCTGGTTGATGACGTCATCGGACAGTTCCTGGGAATGTTTCTTTATGTAGGCCATGGGTACTGTAGGGTTGCTGAATGCATATTCAACGCTCTGTTTTATTAAAACACCGATCTGTTTTATCACACTTTCCCCGAGGCTCCTCCGGGCAATGATACCCCCGAGGGGAATCGGAAGTCCGGTTTCTCTTTCCCACCATTCGCCGAGGTCCATTATTTTTTTCAGTCGGTATGATGGATAGGTAAACCTGCTTTCATGGATGATGAGTCCGGCGTCGACTTCTTCACTGGCAACGGCATCCATGATTTTGTGGAAGGGCATCTCGACAAACCTTGCGAATTCAGGATCATACAACCGCAAAAGTAAAAAAGCGGTTGTCAGTCTTCCCGGTATCGCGATTCTCCTGTTGCGCAGCTGTTCCAATGAATAATTGCGTTTTGCCACAATGAGCGGGCCGCACCCCCTGCCGACAGCGCCTCCTGACCTGAGGAGGGTGTAATTATCCCGGAGGCGCCCGTATGCTGCATAGGATATCTTGGTAACATCAAGCTCCGCGTTGAGGGCCTTCTGGTTCAGCGTTTCAACGTCCAGCAGTTCTTCATTGAAGGAATGACCGCCAGTGTCGATTTTCCCGTGGACCAGGGCATAGAAAATAAAAGTGTCGTTAGGGCAGGGGGAGTAGCCGAGGGAGAGTTGCTTCATTATGTTATACGTATTTATAAGTTATGCCGTAAAATGTCATACCCGCGAAAGCGGGTATCCAGAATAAAAGACTGGATTCTCCGGTCAAGCCGGAGAATGACGAGTCAGAATATATATCAACTGTCATTTGAACCTACTTCTTCTGTTTGTTCTTGTAATCTTCAATGGCCTTGTGAAGGGCGTCGGCCCCAAGGTTTGAGCAATGCATCTTCTGCGGGGGCAGACCGTCAAGCGCCTCGGCCACAGATGCCTTGGTTATCTTTGATGCCTCTTCGATGGTCATGCCTTTTGCCATTTCCGTAACCATGCTTGACACTGCGATTGCAGCTCCGCACCCGAAGGTCTGGAATTTCACATCCGTGATGATATCGTCTTTTACCTTGATGAATATCTTCATGGCGTCGCCGCATACAGGGTTACCTTCTGCTCCTATACCGTCGGCATCGGTCATCTCTCCCACGTTTCTGGGATTTGTGAAATGGTCCATTACTTTTTCGCTGTACATGTCGGGGCCTCCGTTTCTTCCCAGCCTTTCGAGTATGGAGATATTTCTCTCAGACGCGATATGATCTGCGGGAATGTTTCATTAAAATACGTTATATCTTCAGTGGTAGTTTCTTCGCCAAGGGTGAACACTACCGAACCCTGAGCAAGATGAATCGGGACTCCTATCGAGATAAGGACCGGCGATGATTTCAGCGCCTTGGAACTGCAGGCAGAACCGCTTGCAGAGTAAATGCCCTTGGCAGCGAGCATCAGGAGCATGGCTTCACCTTCTATGTATTCAACGACAAAACTCGCGTGGCCCGGCAGTCTTTTATCAGGATGTCCGGTGAGTATTACTTTGTCAATCTTAAGTGTGTTACTGATTATATTATCTCTCAGTGGCCGTATATGGTCTATGCGTTTTTGTAAATCTCTCTTTGTGATCTCAGCAGCCCTGCCCATTCCCACAATTGCGGGGACGTTTTCTGTTCCGGCCCTTCGGCCCCCTTCCTGAATTCCACCATAAATCAGGGGTACGATGCGAGTGCCTTCTCTCACATAAAGGGCAGCAGCGCCTTTCGGGCCGTAAAACTGGTGTGCTGCAAAGGTCATGAGGTCGACCTTAAGTGCATCTACATCAACCGGGATGTTGCCGGCAGCTGCCACGGAATCAGTGTGCAACAGGACTCCTTTTTCCCTGGCAATTTTACTTATCTCTGCTATAGGCTGGATGGTACCTATCTCAGGGCTTGCATGAATAATTGATATCAGAATGGTTTCCCCGGTTATAGCCTTTCTGACAGCTTCCGGGTCAACCAGGCCATGATTGTCTACAGGCAGATACGTGACCGCAAAGCCCTGCTTTTCAAGAAAGCGTGCCGAGTTCAGCACCGAATGGTGTTCGATTTTTGAAACGATAATATGCTTACCCTTGCCCTGCAGGGCATAAGCAATGCCTTTCAGTGCAAAGTTGTTGGACTCAGCACCGCTTGCGGTGAAGATGATTTCCTTTGACTTGGCATTAATGAGTGAAGCAGTGCTCTCCCTCGCATGTTCAATCGCCTCCCTGGCCTTAAACCCCGGTCCGTAGAGGCTTAGCGGGTTACCGTAATTCTCTTTGAAATACGGCATCATCGCGTCCAGGACATCAGGGTGGAGCGGATTTGTTGCAACATGGTCCATATATATCTTTTTCATCACGACTCCTTTAGTTTTTTAATAAAAAATTTGTAATGGTCCGTATCTTCGTATATCCCCAGAAATTCATTGCCTGTCTTGCTGCACCATTCAGGGATGTCCTCCAGTGCACCGTCATAGTCTGTAAGAATTGATAGGACCTGTCCGACTTTTATTTCTTTTACCTTATCGTCCAGGGTGAGCAGATGCATCGGACACATCATATAAATAACGTCAGTTTCCGAGTCTGCCTTCATGGGTTCTCTTAAAAAATGTATCCCGCTGTCGTCCAATTGATGTGCCTCCGCCAGTGACATGATGTGCTACCTCAATAATTTTGTTTCTTCTTTTAAAAGATCATTTAAATTTATGGTATCAAGAAAATCTTCTATCTTTTCACCGAGAGACTTCCACAATAATCTTGTAACACAGCCTTCGACCCGTTTGCAGCCTTTAGCTGAGGGGCCGAGGCACTGGGCTATAGCAACTGGTCCCTCCAGGGAACTAAGGATCAGGCCGACACTTATTTCTTCCGGTTTTTTATTTATTACATAACCTCCGCCGGGCCCTTTCTGGCTTTTTATTAATTTAGATTTCCGCAGTTTATTCAGCAGCTGCTCAAGATACGAGATTGAAACACCCTGCCGGGCAGCAATCTCCTTTATGGTGAGAGGGCCTTTTTCATAGTTTTTGGCAAGCTCAAACATTGCCCTCACACCGTACTGGCCTTTAGTGGATAGTCTCAGCATATATAAGACTATAATAGTCTACTGTTATTGTCAAGTATTGGTAATTTTGGAGTTACATGAAACATGTAAAACAAATTAATCGGCGAGGCTGAACTGGTCAGAATCATATTGGACAACCATGGGGTGAGATGATTGATTATCCGTAGATTGCTTTGATCGAATCGTAGGGGTCCTGAGAGTAACTTCCTGTCAACGGACCACCGGATGATAACATTGATCTGACCATGTCTGCACATAAAGCGGCTGCTGTTCCCTCCTTGATAAATACCAGACCGTTTGGGAAAAAGACGTTGTTTCCTGCATGAAGGACCTTCTTTGCTGAGACCGTGAACTTCTCAAAGAACATTTCTCCGTCACAGGTTAGTGGTCGCAGGATAATATCGGCACTCGAAAAGGCTGTTAAAGCAGAATGAAGATCGTCCTGATCAATGAAAATCAGATTGTCCGGAATTTTCATTGAAGATGCAACCGCTTCACCAGATGATGATATTACTATTGCGGTATCTTCAGACAGATCGGATGCGGCAAGCAGTTCTCTGAGGATTTCAGAAATGAATGCAGACTGAGTAACATTCATAAATACGATGACGTTCTTTTTGTCTTTCAACCGACCTGATAATGAAGAATCGCCTTGCGGCATATTCTCAGGAACATGTATGAATGACGGGAGCAGCTCGAAATTCGGCCTCTTCCTGTACATGGTTGCAACCTCAAAGGTGTCTTTGTCGGAGAAGATTATACGGTCGGCCAGATAAAATGAAGTGAACAGGGTCTGTGTCCCTCCGAAGGGACTGCGCATCTGTCCCAGAATGGAAAAAAATTCGGAGTAGAAGGTGATGACTGATTTGGCCCCTGTAACTTTTGCAACGAAGATTGACAGCATCATTTTGAGCAGCCCGACACGAAGGTACCCCTTTGTCGAAAAATGTATGACATCCTGTTTACGGCCCAGACGAATAAGTGTCAGGAGGTAGCCGGCATCACTGCCCGGATTGATGAACCTGCTGTCAGTTGAGGGATTTTTTGAGACATTGATTGCAGAACACTTGTGACCGTCCTCAACCAGTCTGTTAAACAGGGTAATGTTGTGAAGGTTTTCCTCTTCAAAGGGAGGTGCGAAGTTACCTATTAATAATATCTTCATGTCCGGTCAGGCTGGGCTTACAATCACCTTGTCTCCGATATTGATGTTGTATTTTTCCGAAGCGCTTTCCCTGAATGAGAACAACTCGAGATGACCGAAGCTGTTTATGATTGCTGCAAGTGTATCGTTTTCATTTTCAGAATAATAATGTAAAAAGGGCAAAGGCTGATCATTATAAATGATCCTGAAATTTTCTTTAGATTCAAGATCAGCCAGTTTGGCAATGTCATCTTTTCTGATATTGGATAAGGCATTGCCGAAATTGTCTTTAGAGATAATCTCTCCTGTGATAGTGCCGTTATCCGCAACCACCGGTTTAGGCGCTGCAATCTTCATGTAATCATCGATTTGATCTCCCATTTTGTGAGAGTCCACTCCCTTTGAAAGCCATGCGGCTATGGGCGCAAATATGTCCCTGCCGTGAAAAGTGGAACCACTCATAGGCAGAAAATAATGAGATGCAGTCAGGTGATAGACCTTGAAAAAAGTGGACTTGAGGTCTTCAAAAACAGGTGAAAATATTCCGTTGTCAGGCCCTATGAAATAATGGTCTTCGGTGACCACGAGCAGGGGCCTCCGCATACTGCCTACGCCAGGGTCTACTACTGCTACATGGATTGTTGTTGTCGGAAAATATTTATAACTCATTGCGAGCACCTGAGAGGCCTCGAAAACATTGTGGCGCTGAATGTTGTGGGTAATATCAATAATTGTTGCACCGGGGTTTATTCCCAGGATAACGCCTTTCATCAATCCGGCAAAGGGGTCTTTCAGTCCGAAATCTGTTGTTAATGTGATGACAGGTGACTCTAACATTGGACAGCTCCTTTTATTTCATTGATTGACTTGATACCTTCTGTCTTCATGAATGACCTGATACCGTTTATGATTTCTACTGTCAGGTCCGGCCGTATAAAGTTGCCGGTGCCTACTGCAATAGCGCTGGCGCCCGCAAGAATAAATTCAATAGCATCTTCCGGCGATACTATACCTCCCATGCCGATGACAGGTATCTGCACGGCCTTGTAACACTGCCATACCATCCTGACCGCAACCGGCCTGACGCAAGGCCCCGACAGGCCTCCTACAATGTTGGCAAGTCTGGGCCTTCTGGTCTTGATATCAATTGCCATTCCGGTAAGTGTATTAATGAGCGACACGGCATCAGCTCCTGCTTCTTCTGCCACTTTAGCCATAAGTCCTATATCGGTCACATTCGGAGATAGTTTAACGATGAGCGTCCTGTCAGTTGCTTTCCGCACCTCACTCACAACCTTTGCGGTGACATTCGGGTCCGTACCAAAGATACTCCAGCCGGCCTGCTTGTTGGGACAGGATATGTTCATCTCCAGTGCGTGGACACCGTCAGCAGCGCTTAATTTATCAGCTGCCTTTACATATTCCTCTATTGAGTCGCCGAAGAAATTGACTATTACCGGGGTCTTCACCGTGCGAAGGTAGGGCAGTTTTTTCCTGATGAAATTATCAATACCTATGTTCTGAAGCCCTATGGCATTAAGCATGCCTGAAGGGGTCTCAACAATCCGTGGAGGAGGATTGCCTTCCTTTGGTTTGAGGGACAGGCCTTTTACAACAATGGCCCCGAGTTTATTGAGGTCAATGAACTCAGCATATTCGTCGCCGTAACCGAAAGTACCGGACGCGGTCATGACGGGGTTTTTCAGCTTAAGTCTGCCGATAGACACTTCAAGGTTAATGTCTTTTATTTGGGTCATATTATTTATTATTATTGATCATCGTATAAATAATATCCTGTCCGCCGATTGTTGTCATTCCGGGCTCGTCCCGGAATCCAGACACCCTCCCCGCAAAAGCGGGGAGCCAAATTAATGAATTGGGTTCCCGCCTTCACGGGAATGACGCTGCTCAGGACATTTATTATCTGGCATTCTATAGTTTATAAAGCTGAGAGCTTTTAATTACCATACTATATCTTCAATTGGAAACACAGGGCCTTCCCTGCAAACTCTCCTGTAACCATCTATCGTCTTTACCACACACCCCAGACATGTCCCGATTCCGCAGGCCATGTGCTGTTCCATTGCGATATGTCCTTTAAGATTCAGCTTGACAGCTGCTGCTGAAAGCGATTTCAGCATCGGTGCCGGTCCGCAGGCGAACAGTGTGTGATTAGCAATGCCTTTACCCTGACGGGCAGCGTATTTCATAAGGGCATTAACAATGTTGCCTTTTTTCCCAAACGTACCGTCATCAGTGGATATAAAAGGATCAATACCGAGCGACTTCAATTCATTAAGACAGAGCAGTTCCTCTTTTGTGCGCGCGCCATAAAACAAAAGGGGAAAGCTCTCCCTGTTTTTCACTTTTGTCAGTGCCTCAGCCAGTCCGAAGACAGGAGCAATGCCTATTCCGCCTGCGACGAGAATGACAGGCCCGGTCGGCTGTTTTAATGGGAAGCCATTGCCGAGAGGTCCGAGGACCTCCACTACATCCCCCGGTTTTTTTCTGCTGAGGATATCTGTGCCTTTGCCTGCGACACGGTAGAGAAGTTGAAAATCACCGCCAAGCCAGCGGTGCAGGCTGAGCGGTCTTTTGAGAAGGGGACCGGCCCCCTTTTCAACCTCGACCATAAAGAAGGTTCCCGGCCCTGGAGTTCTGATTTTTTCTGACGGATGGAGGGACAAAAGATAGTGGTTTTTAATAAGACGTGTGTTTCCGGTTACTGATGCCTTAAAGAGTCTACTCAAAGTTTATCTCTAATATTTCGAATTCAATAGTTCTTGAAGGGGCCTTTACGACAACCGAGTCGCCCGGTTCTTTACCTATGAGAGATCTTGCCATGGGGGAGTGTATTGATAACTTGCCCGCCTTAATATCAGCCTCATCAGGGCCGACCAGCTGATAAGTTTTTTCTTCCTCTGTGTCTATGTCCATGACTTTTACTGTAGCGCCGAACGCAACTTTACTATGATTGATAGTCGACGGATCAATAACCTGTGCCCGGGCTATTTTGCTTTGCAACTCGATGATCCTTCCTTCTATAAATGACTGCCTCTCTTTCGCAGCGTGATATTCAGCATTTTCAGACAGGTCACCATGGGCACGCGCCTCTGCAATAGCCTGAACATTCTGTGGGCGATCAACCTTCAAAAGCCTGTCGAGTTCTTCCTTGAGTTTCTGATGCCCCTGCGGGGTCATTGGTTCTTTCTGCATAGGTTTCCTCCAGAGTGGATTTTAACAGGCAGTAGAGGTGAAAGTAAACCCATGTTCCGGCTGCTCCTGTGCTATAATTTATCAGTGAAACTATTAAAGAATCATATACGATTAAGAAAGCTTTCGGATAGAGAAGATAACTATGTTGATCTTCCACCGGATGAGCGTCTGAGTATAATATGGGACATTACTGCCGAGGTATGGTCTTTGAGGGGGAAAGAAATTGTTGAACGACGATTACAAAGAAATATTGCAAAACTTATCAAAAAACAAAGTTAAGTTTCTTGTCGTTGGTGCATATGCAATGGGAGTTCACGGCTATCCCAGGGCAACAGGAGACCTGGACATATGGGTGGATGTATCTCCTGACAATTCGGAACTGGTATATAAGTCGCTAGTCGAATTTGGTGCTCCGCTTTCTCATATCAACAGGGATACCTTTATTGAAGAAGGAATAGTCTTGCAAATAGGTATCGCCCCCCGAAGGATAGATATCATTACTCAAATAGACGGCGTGGATTTCCGCAGCGCGTATGCAGAGAAGTTGGTCGTGGAGCTTGAAGGGTTGGCAATTCCTTTTCTTTCAAGAGATGACCTAATAAGAAACAAGGAATCGACCGGCAGGGAGAAAGACAGGGTTGATGTGCAGTATTTGAAAAATGCCTCAGACAAGTAAATAGCAATTCATCACAAACATCCGGGTCCCGCCATTATCTGCATATGAAGCCCTTACCATAATAAAACAGTATCGTCAGACGCATTATTGCTTATTTGTCTGTTAAGGGAATCCAATAACCGTATAAGATAGGCACTTATTAAATATTTCTGTTAAATGACATCTGTTAAATATTTCTTTACAAATAAATAAGAATTACTTATACTTTTTTATCAGACCTGTTGCATGAATCAAAAAAACAATCTTTCCCCAGCATAATAATTAAAATCTTCAAAAGTTACGCTGTATCTCGTTTTGGATTTTGGATTGAATGGCCGGTTTTTGAGAAAACGATCAATTCAGTTTATTAAATATATCTTGAGGGAGAGCAGATGAACAAACTTTTAGTAATGTGTATGGTTGTGTCTTGTCTTCTGGCGGGAAGCGGATTTGCGGTTGATTACTACGTAGCCAATCAGGGTAATGACAACAATGACGGGATCTCTTACAGTACCGCATGGCGGACCATAGATAAAATCAATATTTCATCTTTCCAGCCCGGCGACTCAATTCAATTCAGATGTGGAGACGAATGGCGTGAACAATTAAATGTCTCAAACTCCGGTGTAAGCGGAAGTCCGATAACGTTTACCAGCTTCGGGACAGATTGCAATCTTGCTAACAGACCTGTTCTCAGTGCTTATGAGGTGATTACCGGCTGGAGCCAGTATTCCCAGAACATATATATGGCAAGCGTTACCTCTGATGTAAAGCAATTATTCATAAACGGCCTGTATGTTAAGTTGGCTCAGCATCCGGATTATCAGCATCCTCATGACAGTAGATTCAGAATTGTAGGTCCCGATCCTGCGGACCCGCAGGGAAAGGTCAACTATCAGTCAGCAGCATATATTTTTAACACCGGTCTTGCCGGCTCACTTGCATCGATGTGTCAGAATAATTTCAGCAGTGCTGGTATCCATATAAAGACACAGAACTATCTGATTGAGGGCAGAGAGGTCAGCGGTTTTAATCCCATCAGCGGTCGACTGTCATTGTCAATCCCAACTCTCAATACACCGAAGCAGAATTTCGGTTATTACCTGGACAACAAACTATGTCTGCTCGACAGCGCAGGTGAGTGGTATTATAATCCGGCCGAGCAAAAGCTATATTTATGGCTGCCCGACAATGGAGACCCGAACGCGCTTGATGAGTATAATGAGCCTGTTTATCGGATTGAAGCATCCATACGTGATTATGGGGTCAGGACGGTCCCAAAAAGCTATATCAGGATCGCAGGCACATCGCAATACTTCGTGAGCTTGCAGGAGGCATATGACAGTGCCCTGCACCTTGACAGCATACGGAGCCAGTCAGAAGTACTTGCAGGCAACATCATCTTTGACCGTCCTGTTTCGGTAACTCGGAAAGGGGGATATGACTGCGGGTATACAGGAAAGATTGGGGATATGGTACTGCAGGGCAACATAGCAGTCAATGATGGAACGGTGACTATTGGCGGCTTTGTATTGCAGTAGCATTTACGTCAGCCTAAACATGCAGTCTCTTGACATGTGGGGGAAATATGTTAAACGGTTGTGGCACGGGCTGCTCAGCATGAGTATTGGTGAATAAAGAGAGTTTTGAATCAAATATAACATCAATAAAGAATAATCGAGTGTACTGTTATTGATATTCTAAAGGAGGATTATGATGTACAGGATCAATCGATCCGGATTATTGTCGCTGTTTTTTTATATGCTTTTATCCATAACAGCAGCCACAAATGCACAAACCCAGACAGCGAGCATAACCGTCAACGCAGGTACCAGTCTGGGTCAAGTTAATACTGCTCTTTTATCGTCTGCCATGGCCCGATCTTCAAACATAGAAGGGGTATGGGATTTAAATGAAAATCGGCCTTTCCCGGAGATGGTGGCATATGCCAGGGGAATGGGAATGAAGTATTTGCGTTATCAGATACTGGAAAACATCGACTGGAAAACAGCAGTCGGTCTCTCCAGGACAGCAGAGTTCGGCCTTCCCGAATATCTGCAGTTCTGTGAAGCCGCTGGAGCGATTCCAATCATAGTTGTATCAGAAAAAAATGGTACTGCCGAAGACGCGGCCGATCTTGTGGAATATCTGAATGCACCTGATGACGGCTCCAATCCTAACGGCGGAACTGACTGGGCACAGGTCCGCGCAGGCGATGGCCGTCCCGAACCCTGGAATGTAGTATGGTTTGAGTATGGCAATGAGTCATGGGCGCATATGCCGGCGAATATCTACGTAATAAATTACATCGATTATCAGAATGCAATGAAACAGGTCAGTCCCGACATAAAGCTTGGAGCAGTGCTGGGAAACTATTTCTGGGATAATCCCCGCGGTGAATGGAATGCAGAGATAATCCCGGGAACCGGGTCTGTTGCTGATTTTTATATTATTCATACTTATATTCCCAATTATCATGAAGATTGCTGCAATGCGGAGGATAGCGCCTGTATTAATTCAAGCTTCTGGTCGATCTATAAGGGGATATCCAATAGTAGTCAGGTGCCGATATGCGGATACAGCGCTCACGATGTATTCACATCAGGCCTTTCAGGAGTAAACGATCAATTTGAACATTTCCTGAATCAGTTGAACAATTTTATTTATGAACTGACCGGACATGCTGTAGGCATTGCCGTCACGGAATTTAACGGGCATTTTGTCCAGCACTGGTACTTTCCAGCCCCATACAGACATTCACTGGGTGATGCGCTTATCAATGCAGAGTTCATACGGCAATTCATGCATGCAGATAATATTATCATGTCAAACTTCTGGCAGTTTTCCAATGACTACTGGGGTATGGTTGTCGGCCCCAATTCATTTCAAAATGAACAATATAAGGCATTTGGGATGCGCCCCAACTATTATCCCTTTTATTTTTATCACAACTATTTCGGGGATATCCTGATTGAAGTTGATGGAGTGCTCCCGTCCTATTATGAGTATGGGTTGTTTAAGAATGGAAACTTAGACCTGGGATTTGGTGTCCAGCCGGCAAATGCTGATCAATTATATATTGAGGAGGTTGCCACGGTAAATCAATTAAACGGGCAATGGAATAACTATCCTGTTACTGGGGTGTCAGCAAGTGTAGACAATAACGTTTTAACGGTCCAATTCAATGGAACAGACAATGTTGACTATATTGATTCGCAAAAATCTGTGCATCTGGAAAGTAACACAGCATACAGACTGTCAGGATTGATAAAAACGAGCAATCTAGGCGATGGAGAGGGGGCCTATCTGGCAGTTCAGGAAGCGCATGCAATAAATCTGGTTACGAACAGTGGTTTTGAAGATGATCTGTCCGGATGGATCCTGCATGACAATTCTGACTGGACGTTTGATGTCAGTAATCCGGTACTGGATACGGAGGCTTATTCAGGAAGTCAATCGGCAAAAATAAATTTTTACGGGACCTCTGATGTTAATTTTTACCATATTGTTCACGAAACTATAGATGTTCAACCCGGGACAACATATACCCTTGAAGGATATATTAAAACAGTTGATATTGAATATGACATTGCGCCGGCCCCTGCAGCCCCTACGGAATGGTACGGGATTATGCTCTCCGTAGCTGATGCAAATGGCTGTGAATACGGATCGTTATACACCTGCTGGTCTTTGCTGCGGGGTCTGAAAGGAACTCATGCCTGGACTCGTGTTAGCAAGACATTTACAACCGCATCATATACGAACCAGTTGAAGGTGCTCCTTCGGAGAATGAGCGGAGGAGGTGCAATCAGCGGCGAAGCATGGTGGGATGACATCAGGCTATCTCAAAAGATTGTAACTGACAGCCTGCGTGGAACGAGTGACTGGAGATACGTGTATGTTGATTTTGACACCGGTCAGCTGGGTAATCCTTCGGAGCTGGCGGTCATCGCAGGCGGAAATGCACGGAGTGACGGCATCGAAAATAAATCTGCAATGTTTAAGGATATTTCATTGCGGAAGATAACACAAAAAGCGCGTAACGGCATTGTGCCGTATCTCTCCGTCAACGCTAGCAAGAGTGCAGACGGTAAGAAAGTATACATGATAGTCGTAAATAAGCACATGACTGAATCCATTTCATCAGTGATAACGTTAAATGACTTTACTCCGCATAACGCACGAGCCTGGGTGCTCAATGACTGGAGTGCGGACAGTAAAGTCTATGCTCACAACGAATCCTCCAATGATGTGTACGCAAAGATGGAAGATCTTGGTGCAGTATCAAATATAGTAAATTATTCGTTCCCTGCCCACTCATTGACGGCCCTCGTCATTTATACTGACAGTGACGGAGATGGATATTCATCTGAGACTGACTGTAATGACGATGATGTCTCAGTTAATCCCGGAACATCAGAAAGCTGTGACGGAGTGGACAATGACTGCAACGGAGATGTAGATGACATACCGTACTTTATCGATACAGATGGAGATGGTTATGGAAATCCCGCAGGCGGCATAATCGCCTGTAATGCTCCTGAAGGTTATGTTTCTGACAATTCCGATTGTGATGACAGCAATGCCTTTGTTAGTCCCGTTGCTGAAGAAATCTGCGATGACGGTCTTGACAATGACTGCGACGGAACGGCGGCCCTGTGCAGTCCTGCAAACTGGTATGACGGTGGAGATGGAAGCATTTGGGGTTTCAGGTTGCCGGTATCAATACAGGCTGGTATGACTGTAGCTGATCTGGACAATTTCCCTTTGCTGTTAAAAATAGACGATCCTGAACATCCGGTTTTCACTCAGGCTCGGGCGGATGGAGATGATATTGTTTTTATCGATTCCCAGGGAGTAAAGCTGGACCATGAACTTGAAAAGTTTGCCTCCGCATCAGGAGAACTGGTCGCGTGGGTAAGAGTACCTGTTTTAACTGCGTCAGGCGATACCATCTATATGTACTATGGTAATGATAATGCCATGAACCAGCAGAATACCCAGAGCGTATGGGACGGTAATTACATAATGATACAGCACCTTAGTGAAACATCCGGACGGCATTATGATTCAACTGCCAATGGTAATAATTCAAGCCTGACTGTCCCTGTCAATGTGATGACCCAGGGGGGGACAGCGACAGCGAAGACAGGCGGAGCAGATGAATTCGATGGAATAGATGACAGCATAACAGTTACCGATGCAGACAGTCTGGATAATATTATTGATCCTGTCAATAAAATTGCAGGACCAATAACCATAGGAGCATGGATAAAACCGGAAGGCAACCTTGCTGCATACTGGCAAAAAGGCATCATGAGTAAAAAAGGAGGAGGAGGGAAGGGATACAGGATAGTGTTTGATCATAACAGCAATTGCTACAGCAATTCAATTGAGGTTACGTACGGAAATGGAAGCTTATGTTCAGCTGCGGATTCAATTGTGCTGAATCAGTGGCAGCACATTGCCTATGTCTACGACTCAGCAAACCATTTCCTGTACATCAATGGAGAGCCCAGTCTGCCTGCAGCATCATATATTCCGACTTCCAATGAAAATGTCACAAATGATTTGCTCATAGGCAAATGGGGGAATTCATTCGAGGGTTTTATCGATGAAGTCCGCATTTCCAATATTGCCCGTTCAGCAGAATGGATACAGGCAGAATACAAAAACCAGAACAGTCCTGAGAATTATGTCCAATTTGCAGCACAGGAAATCTTCTGTACTGACATTGACGGTGACGGATATGCCCCTGATGGGGGATTGTGTGGAGTGATGGACTGTAACGACAGTGATGTAACCATAAATCCGGCCACCGTCTGGTATAAGGACACTGACGATGACGGATATTCTGATGGAACTGCACAGGTTCAATGTTTAAGACCTTTTGGTTATAAACTTTCGACAGAACTTACAGCCGTATCGGGCGACCTTAATGATAACAGTCCGGACAGTTATCCGGGGGCAGTTGAGATATGCGATGGTCTGGACAATAACTATGACGGACAGATAGACGAGGGCTTTGATACAGACGGTGATGGTTATACGACATGCGGTGGGGATTGCGATGACAATAATGCGGCAATAAATCCTGGAACGACAGAAGTGCCCTATAATGATATTGATGACGACTGTGGTCCAGCGACAACGGACGACCCCGTTGCGAATATAGCCGTCAATGTCAATCAGGGGCCGGACGGGAAACTTTCGCCGATACCGGTCAACAGGGGGGTATTTGGCGCAGTTACGGTCGGTTACTATAGAGAAGGTACGCGTTTAGGTACCTATCATATAGACGGAGCAGGTGTATGGGATACGTTAACGAATAAATCCGATGATCAGATGGTTGAGTTTGCAAAAGATACCGGCATCAGTTTTTCCAGGTTCCCGGGCGGAGGAGTCCACGAATATGACTGGAGAAGGGCGATAGGGCCTCAGAGTTCAAGACTCGTAATCAATGGAGGACGTATAAACTTTGGAATATCTGAATTCCTTCAAAACTGTAATGATATCGGCTCAACACCGGTAATCGTTGTTTCCGATTTTTTAGGAAATGCTGCGGATGCGGCAAACCTGGTCAAATATCTTAATTCTCCCTGTGATACTACGACGAACTGCACAGCAGCCGTACCTGAGGACAGTGTTTGCGCTTTCCAGTCGGAAAGACTCAATGCTTATATCAGTAACCCGAGTGTTATTCAGGCCCCGAGTTGGCCACAACTGAGGGTATGTGATAAGTATGCTCTCGGAAGAACAGACCTTGATCAGCCGTGGGATGTCATATGGTTTGAATACGGCAATGAAACAAATTCGGACTGGTCGCCGGAGACATATATAACCAACTACCTTGTCTATCGGGAGGCAATGCAGAATGTGGACAATCGAATAAAACTCGGGGTTGTAAACACGACCCTGCATTCTGATTACGAACCCGATATTGACTGGTTTTATAAAGTAGTGCTGGGCACGGGACACGTTGCTGATTTTTTCATTCGTCACAATTATGCGCTGAAAGTTCTTTATTGTCCGACCGCTGATGCTAACTGTCCGCTGGGTCAGGATGTTATAGAGGCGGAAGATCTTTTCAAAATCGCTCTGGCTTCGACGGATTATCAAATGAAGGATGATTACAAGATGTTAAATGACGTTATCCGTGATCTCACCGGGAGGTCGGATATACCTATACCTATTGCGGTTACAGAATTCAATGGTGGTTTCGCTCAGAATTATCCTGTGCCGTATCGGCATACGCTCGGGACCGCGCTTGTAAATGCCGACCATATCAGGCAGATGATGCATGCGGATAATATCGCCATGGCAAATTATCATCATTTTGCAAATGAAACCTGGGGGATGGTCACGGGGCCCGATTATAATGATCCATCCAGATCATATAGCAGATACCCCAATTATTACTTATTCCAGTTGTACAAGAAGTTCTTTGGAGATATTCTTGTAAATGCTGATGTTGACAGTGCTGCATATGAACAATTTGAAAATAGATATACAGACCGGTCCTCAGGTGTTCAGCGGGACGATGAACTCGGCCCTGACTTGTTAAGCGGACAATTATGGGCGATAGGGCAGCCATGTGATCCCCAAGAGCCAGGTATTTATCCGGCATGCGAAGAGCAGAACTCCGCCGTTCTGACTGTGAAATTTAATGGTTCGCAGGACGTTGATTATTCACATTCTGTAAAAACGGCAGCTCTGGAACCGGGTTCCTGGTATCGCTTGTCCGGGTTTGTGAATACTACGACAGGGCTGACCTCCAGCGAAGGCATATACCTTGCAGTGCAAAGCGGCAACAATCTGGTAATTAACGGCGGATTTGAAAATGATTTTACGAATTGGTATGAAGCTGCAGCCGGACAGCCGTCAGGGGCATCCAGAAGAATAGATCACGAAGAAGACCATTCAGGCAATAAGTCGACCAGGATAGATTTTGACGGCTCTCAGGATGTTAATTATTGGGAGACCTACCAGAAACAGGCAGTTGATCCCGCAACAACCTACATGATAGAGGGGTATGTGAAAACAGACGGTATCGCTTATTCAAGCCCTTCTTCATATTATGGAATGGGGATATTAGCGTGGGCAGAGGGCGGTACCGCTGATGACGTGTGGTACTCCACTCCTTTTAAGCAGGCTGATAACTGGACTTATATCAGCAAGCAATTTATTACTCCTCCCGATACCTTTCAGGTCGGGGTCGAATTAAGAAGATTCAGCGGCGGCGGCTATATCAGCGGTACAGCATGGTATGACGATATAAAGCTGACGAACAAGGCTTCAACTTGGAGGGTCACGGACACGCACGGGGAATGGAGCAAATTCACTGTTGATTTCAAAAACGGCAGTACAACTGATGGCAAAGTATTTGTTGGCCGGAATACGGACGGTTTGCCCATAGCCGGCATTGTGAATATCGAGGACGTAAAATTGCAGAAATTGACTCCTAAAAATTACGGCTCCGTGAAATACCTTTCCGTCAATGCCAGCAAGAGCGCAGACGGCAAGACTGTCTATCTAATGGTAGTAAATAAGAACATCACGAGTGATATTGCTTCCACAATCAATATTGATAATTTCACTCCTTCAACTGCCCAGGCATGGGTCCTGAACGGACCATCGATAGATTCCACCAATAAGGTCAGTGAAAATGTAGGTGTAACATATGACGGCATAGGGCCGGTATCAAATGGTTTCAGTTATATCTTCCCGGCCCATTCGCTGACGGCCATCAAGATCATGGACACCGCCTGCACCGATAATGACGGGGATGAATATTATCAGGAAGGGATTTGCGGGGTCGTCGACTGCGACGATAATAATCCAGGTCTGACGGTTTATAATTATTACCTCGATTCAGACGGAGACGGATACGGCGTGTCCGGTCAGAGTATCCAATCGTGTGTCACGATACCGCCGTCAGGTTATGCAGCAGAAGGCAGTGACTGTAATGATGGCGATCCATTAATTAATCCGGGCTTAACCGAAACGCCGTACAACGGTAAAGACGACGACTGCAGTTCCGACACCAGGGACGACGATTTAGACCGTGACGGTTATGCGATTGCGGATGACTGCAATGACAACAAAGGTCTGGAGCATCAGGGACAAACATGGTACAGGGACACGGATGACGATGATTATTCTGACGGTACGACCATTGTATCCTGCGCGCGGCCTGCAGGTTATAAGACAGCGTTTGAACTGATAAAGAACTATGGTGATTGTAACGACGGCAATGCTGACATCCACGAAGGAGTTAACGATGCAGTTTGTGACGGAATAGACGATAACTGTGATGGAACGCCTGATGATGGCTATGAGCCGACGCCTGCTATCTGTGGTACCGGTGCATGCGCAGCATCGGGACAAATAGCCTGTCAGGGCGGACAGCTTATTGATACTTGTACCCCCGGACAACCGTCCACCGAGATCTGCGATGCCGTTGACAACGATTGTGATGGACAATTGGACGAGGATTTCCCGTGGTTTCAGTGTATCGGTCAATACAGACGAACTATAACCATAAAGAAAGAGATGCTCGGTACAGAACCTGGCAAGTCCCTGGATTCTTTCCCTGTTCTGCTAAAAATAGCGGACCAAAATGACCCTGTGTTCCAGAACGCTCAGACAGATGGGGATGATATTTTATTTACCCTGTCTGACGGATATACTAAGCTCGCACATGAGATCGAGAAATTCGATCCTTTAACAGGAGAGCTTATTGCCTGGGTCAGATTGCCGGTCTTGTCATCTGATGCTGATACGGACATCTACATGTTTTACGGCAACAGCAGTGCACCCGAACAGCAGAGTAAGGAACGGGTTTGGGGCAACAACTATGTGCTGGTACAGCATCTGGGTGAGATGTCCGGACATCATTTTGATTCGACAGTATATGGCAATGATTCGAATGCGGAGAATGTCGAAGCTCAGGGGACAAACGGGAAAATAGGAGATGCCGATGAATTTGGCACGGACAGTTATATAACGCTACCTGATAAGGGAAACTATACTCCACTGGATCTTGCCGGTAATTCATCGGTAGCG
Source organism: Nitrospiraceae bacterium (assembly GCA_003599025.1). Lineage (GTDB taxonomy): Bacteria > Nitrospirota > Thermodesulfovibrionia > UBA6902 > UBA6902 > UBA6902. The sequence goes on from QZIL01000083.1 coordinate 35,875, forward strand.
TATTCAGCTTGGGTATACGCAAGAAGTCCTGGCGAGAATAATTCAGGAGGGATATTATCCAAAAGTCCTAATGGTACAGGGTCAGGATACCGATTTGGCCTGGATGCGTCTAATTGCGGTGGGTTGGTAATTACCCGCTCCGGTAATTGGGGAGGCTTCTGCGACATTACAAGTGTAACCATGAATGATTGGGACTATGTGGTATATGTATATGATTCAGCCACTGGGAACCACTATTTATACATTGATGGAGTATTGAAGGACTTCAAAGAGAACTCGCCTCAAAGCAGTATAGAAAATTCAGGTGATTTCAAGATTGGAGTATGGGCTGGCTCATCCTTCGACGGTTTTATCGATGAAGTCCGCATTTCCAATATTGTCCGTTCAGATGATTGGATAGCTGCTGAATACAACAACCAGAACAGTCCTGAGAATTATATCCAATTTGCAGCACAGGAAATCTTCTGTACTGACATTGACGGTGACGGCTATGCAGTTGAGGGTGGAGTATGCGGAGTAATGGACTGCAATGATAGTGATGACGGTATTTATCCGGGCGGGCCGCCTGTGAGGGTTAACGGGGTTAATTATTATTCAACGCTTCAGGGTGCATATGATGCAGCATCAGGCGGTTCAATAATAGAAATGAAGGCCGCGTCTTTGGCGGGAGACCTGAATCTGAACCTGAACAAGACGTTGACGCTTACCGGCGGATATGACTGCAGCTACTCAAGCGTCACAGGCATAACTACAATCATTGGCAATGTATCGATCACCAGCGGGAAGGTCACGATAGAGAATATGGAGATACAGTAGGGCTTAACACTATAAGCTCTTCTGCTTACTGCTCTCAAGCCCTAAACCTTATGATACTCCTGCAGCGACTTTATACTTAACTGCTTCTTCAGCATCACCTCAATCGCCTTGATCGCTGCACGCGCACCCGATATAGTCGTTGTGTAAGTCACATTATACTGAAGTGCGCTTTCCCTGATCGAAAAGGAGTCCTTATTGGCCTTTGCACCTGTGACGGTGTTGATTATAAGATCGATCTCCTTGTTCTTGATCAGGTCCACGCAGTGCGGTCTTCCTTCTGTGACCTTATTGACGGTGTCAGCCTTTATACCGAGCTGGTTCAGGTAAAATGCCGTACCTCTTGTCGCGATAATCTTAAAGCCGAGCGACACAAGTATTGAGGCGAGGGAGGTTATTGCCGGTTTGTCCCAGTCTTTTACACTTATAAACACAGTGCCCTTAAGAGGCATGGCGTTTTTTGCCGCTATCTGTGACTTAGCATATGCCCTGCCGAAATCTTCATCAATTCCCATTACCTCCCCGGTAGACTTCATCTCAGGACCGAGCAGGGTGTCGACTCCTGAAAAGCGGTCAAAGGGGAATACGGCCTCCTTGACCGTGAAATGCGGAATGTCTATCTCTGATGTCAGACCCAGTTCCTCCAGTGTCTTTCCAACCATTACCTTGGCGGCCAACTTTGCTAAAGGGACTCCAATGGATTTGCTCACATACGGGATCGTACGTGAACCTCGGGGGTTTACTTCCAGGATGTATACTTCATTGTCTTTGACTGCGAACTGTATATTCATCAGTCCGATAACATTCAGCTCTCTGGCAAGTGCCTTTGTCTGTACCTTGATCTTCTCGACTATCTCGGGGGACAAAGAGTAGGGGGGTAATGAACATGCTGAATCACCTGAGTGGATACCGGCCTCCTCTATATGTTCCATAATGCCTCCGACAACCACAGTTTTACCGTCAGATATCGCATCCACATCGACTTCGATGGCGTCCTCAAGGTAATCATCTATGAGTACCGGGTGCTCTGGAGATGCGGTGACCGCCCTTTTCATGTAGTCCATGAGGCTTTTTTCATCATAAACAATTTCCATGGCCCGCCCGCCCAGGACATAAGATGGTCTGACCATGACAGGGTAGCCTATATTTCTGGCTATCTCAACTGCTTCTTCTACAGATGTTGCGGTATCACTTTCCGCCTGCCGGAGGTCAAGCTTGTGAAGGATTTCCTTAAACCTCTTTCTGTCTTCGGCCCTGTCGATTGAGTCAGGGGAGGTCCCCAGTATCCTGACGCCTTCCCGTTCAAGAGGTACAGCGAGTTTGAGAGGTGTCTGTCCGCCAAACTGGACTATGACTCCCAGAGGTTTCTCTGTATGAATAATATTAAGAGTATCTTCAAGAGTCAGCGGTTCAAAATACAACCTGTCCGCTGTGTCGTAATCGGTACTGACCGTCTCGGGATTGCAGTTTATCATGATCGTCTCATATCCGAGTTCCCTCAGCGCAAATACCGCATGCACGCAGCAGTAGTCAAACTCGATCCCCTGGCCGATCCTGTTGGGCCCGCTTCCGAGGATCACCACCTTTTTCCTGTCAGTGGGGTTTGCTTCGCACTCAACTGAAGCGGGTAAGCGGGTAAGCGGGTAAGCGGGTAAGTCTTTTACTTCCGCACTTCCACACTTCCGCGCTTCCAGGCTATAAAAAGGTTTTTCATACGTTGAATACATGTAAGGAGTATAAGCTCTGAATTCGGCTGCGCAGGTATCTACCATTTTATATACTGCCCTCAGACCGATATTGCCACGCATGTCTCTTATAGATTTCTCATCCGTATCGAGCAGTTGGGCGATTCTTTTGTCGGAGAAGCCGTATTCCTTTGCGGCCTTTAACATATCTGCCGTAATCGGCCCCTCTGTCCCTTTATTTTCAGTGGCAGCATTTTTGATGTCCTTTTCCATGTCTATAATCTGCTTCATGTTGTACAGAAACCATGGATCGATTTTTGTCAGGGCATGAAGCTCCTCAATGCTTTCTCCCAGTCTAATTGCATGCGCTATGTACCAGATACGGTCCCAGGAGGGCACCTTTATCCTGTCCCGGATTTCGGTGATGCTTGACTCAACCGGTTCAAAACCGCAACTGTCTATCTCAAGGCTCCTGATAACTTTTTGAAGAGACTCTTTAAAGGTCCTGGCTATGGACATGGCCTCTCCGACAGACTTCATCTGAGTGGTCAGGGTAGAGTCGGCCTCCGGGAATTTCTCGAATGCGAACCTCGGGTATTTAACGACCACATAATCTAATGTAGGCTCAAATGACGCAGGAGTTTCCTTGGTGATGTCGTTTGGTACTTCATCAAGGCTCAGGCCAACAGCAAGCTTGGCAGCGATCTTGGCGATCGGGAAACCGGTTGCCTTGGACGCAAGCGCTGAACTCCTTGAAACCCTCGGGTTCATCTCTATGACGATCATATTGCCGTTGGCAGGATTTACCGCAAACTGGACATTTGACCCTCCTGTATCCACGCCAATCTCCTGCATGATCGCTATGGCCGCGTCCCTCATTATCTGATATTCCTTGTCCGTCAGGGTCTGTGCGGGAGCGACCGTGATAGAATCTCCGGTATGGACCCCCATCGGGTCGAAGTTCTCTATTGAACAGATGATGACGACATTGTCTTTGTTGTCACGCATCACCTCAAGCTCGTATTCCTTCCATCCGAGCACTGATTCTTCCACAAGGACCTGACTGACCGGGCTCAGCTTCAGGGCCTTTTTCAGGCTCTCGCTGTATTCATCCATGTTATATGCTATACCGCCGCCTGTGCCGCCCATCGTAAAGGAAGGCCTCAGGATAAGAGGTAAACTGAGTTCCTCAGCGACCTTCATCCCTTCTTCAAGCGAATTTACCGTAGCACTGCGCGGAGTCTTCAGACCTATCTTTGCCATCGCCTGTTTAAACAGCTCTCTGTCTTCGGCCTTTTTGATCGCTGGGATCCTGGCACCGATGAGCTCCACCCCGTATTTATCGAGGACACCGTTTTCTGACAGGGCCACTGCAAGATTCAGGGCAGTCTGCCCTCCCATTGTAGGAAGCAGTGCATCAGGCCGTTCTTTCTCGATGATCATTTCCAGGACTTCAACCGTAAGTGGTTCGATGTATGTGACGTCAGCTGTTTCAGGGTCGGTCATAATTGTCGCAGGGTTGGAGTTGACAAGTATCACTTTATATCCTTCCTCGCGCAGGGCCTTGCAGGCCTGGGTGCCGGAGTAATCAAATTCACAGGCCTGACCGATGATGATAGGTCCTGATCCAATAAGTAAGATGCTTTTGATGTCTGTTCTTTTTGGCATTTCTTATATCCTAATCCTTATATGTAATCTGTTCTTCGTGTGTGATCTGTGCGTATGATTAAAACTTGTCATTCCGGCTTGTCCGGAATCTTCCTTTATCTTCAGGCGGTCAGATTCCCGACTAGCGGGAATGACGCAAATTATTAACTCCTCAGAAACTCCCTTATCTCCCTAACCGGGATTTCAGGTTCTCCATCAATTTTTCCCGCCTCTAATCTGGCCGCATAGATTATTCGTTCTGAATTGTCTGTCAATAATAGAGAGAGGGTAATAAATTCTTCGGACTCACCCAGTCCGGGGACAGCGCTTCCATGCTGTGCTGATATTTTCTGCACAAAATTAATCCCGTCAATGTTGTCCGGGTTAAACTGTCTGTTTCCGACAATGACCGACTTTATGTCTGCAAAGGGGATATTTTCCCTCTTCTTAATAAAAAGTCCGGACTGAATTATATGGGCTGTCCTGTCCTTTCTGTCAAATACAACCTGCAGTTCCTTATCCTTAAAGATGAATTTATTGGCCCCGATAAAGGACAGGGCAAATATTATGATGAGTATGGTATATCGTAAAAGAGGCGGTCTGCTGTCAGTCAGTATATATGCAGCCAGGGCCGCTGCAGAGGCAAGCAGCATGGATGAAAACTCTTTTGAATATACTCCGGAATGCAATACACTCGTTCTTTCTGCTTTAAATGAGGATGTTTTAAAAACAAGTTTATTGCCAACGGTTGTAAGCTGATAGTTGCCGGTTACCATGTCTCTAACATTTCCCTGAAGCGCTTGAAGATATACCCTGAATCATTCGGTCCCGGCCCTGCCTCAGGATGGTGCTGAAAGGATATGACCGGGAGCTCTTTATGCTTCATTCCCTCTTCTGTCCCGTCATAAAGGTTCTTGTGGGTCAGCTCGACCTGTCCGCCAAGGCTTTTAATGTCGACGCAGTAGTTGTGGTTCTGTGAGGTTATCTCCACTTTGCGCGTTGACAGGTCCATGACAGGGTGGTTTCCACCATGATGTCCGAATTTCAGCTTGTAAGTCCTGCCTCCAAGTGCCAGTCCCAGTATCTGGTGTCCTAAGCATATGCCGAGTATCGGTTTTTTGCCGAGGAGTTTTTTTGCCGCGTCAATAGCGTAAGTGACTGTCTGCGGGTCTCCCGGCCCGTTGCTCAGCACTATTCCATGCGGCGCCATATTAAGCACTTCCTCCGCAGGTGTCTGTGCAGGCACAACAGTAACTTCAAACCCCGCGTTGACAAGGTGTCGAAGTATGTTCATCTTGACTCCAAAATCGTAGACAACAAGGGACAGTGACGGGTGGGGAGTGACTACCCCCCCTTCGCCCCCCCTTACTAAGGGGGGGATGGGGGGGTGTTCTTCTAATTTCCAGAGCGGTTCTGTCCATCTAAATGCTTCTTTTGCAGTTACTTCTTTCACAAGGTCCAGAGCGGATATGCCTGGATGGTTTCTCACTTTCGCAAGAAGGCTTTCCGGATCCGAGTCTGTTGATGAAATGATCCCCATCTGAACGCCGTTGTCCCGCAGATGCCTTGTCAGTGCCCTTGTATCAATACCATCAATTGCCACTTTATTATTTTCCTTAAGGTATTGTTCCAGGCTTTTGTGAGACCGCCAGTTGCTGGGAAAGTCAAAAAATTCCCTTGCGATAAAACCTTCAACATTCGGGCCCCTGGACTCAATGTCCTCAGGATTCACCCCGTAGTTACCTATCTGGGAATATGTCATGGCTACTATCTGACCCTTGTAGGAAGGATCAGTTATGATTTCCTGATACCCGGTCATGGAGGTGTTAAATACAACCTCGCCGATGGTCTCAAGATCAGCCCCGAAGCTCCGCCCTTCAAAGACAGTGCCGTCCGACAGTACTAAAAGCGCTTTTGTTCTGTTTGTTTTCATAATTTGATATTTTTTACTCCATGCGGTCTCTGCAAAAGTTTCTGACTTCTGTCATTCCGGTCGGTCTGACTGGATCCGAGCTTGTCTGCAATGACAATAATAAATTAATAAATTCAAAATTCCCGACTCCTTGCTAACGACTACTGGCTACTGGTTTCAGTTCCATTCAAAAACCTTACCCATTGATATGGTCTTTTCAACTGTTCCCCTGAGGGTCCATTTATTAAATGGAGAGTTCTTGCCTTTTGAAAGGAACGCGGATGAATCTACTTTGAATTCCCTGTCCATATTAATTACTGCTATATCAGCGTCAGAATCAGCGGCCAAGATCCCTTTTCTTATTCCCATTATATGAGAAGGATGTATTGTCATTCTTGCAATAAGCTGCTTTATATCCAGTACCCCCTGATCAACCAGCTGCAGTCCAAGGGCAAAGGCTGTTTCAAGGCCGGATATTCCGAAGGCGGCTGAATCAAATTCCTTGTTCTTGTCATCCACATGATGAGGGGCATGGTCTGTTGCGATGACGTCAATTGTACCATCTTTAAGTCCCTCTTTGATAGCCTCAACATCACCTGCTGTCCTGATCGGGGGATTGACCTTCAGGTTGGTGTCATAGCTGATAATTGCCTCGTCCGTAAGGGAGAAATAATGGGGACATGTCTCTGCTGTCACATTTATGCCGCGTGCTTTTGCGTCCCGGATGAGTTTTACCGAGCCTTCAGTAGAAACGTGGGCTATATGGAGCCGCCCGCCGGTCAGTTCACAAAGGGACAGGTCCCTTGCAACCATGACTTCCTCAGCTGCCTTTGGTATTCCCCTCAGGCCTACAATAGTTGAAACAAAACCTTCATTCATCACCCCGCCTTCAGACAAGGCAAGGTCTTCACAATGGGATATGATCGGGACGTTGAATATCTTTGAGTATTCGAGTGCACGTCTCATGATAAGACTGTTTGTTACCGGGTGACCGTCATCCGAGAATGCAATGCAGCCTGCCTTCATGAGCGCTTCCAGCTGGGTGAGCTCTTCACTCTTCTGCCCGGTTGTTATCGCCCCGATAGGATAGACAGTGCAAGAGCCTTCTTTTACGGACTTTTCGAGTATGAACTCTGTTACGGATATTGTGTCGTTGACAGGCTTTGTATTCGGCATGCAGCAGACCGTTGTAAAGCCGCCTCTGACAGCAGCCAGAGTCCCTGACCTGATAGTTTCTTTGTATTCAAAGCCCGGTTCTCTCAGATGTGTATGCATGTCGACAAGGCCGGGTATGACGACACAGCCTGAGGCATCAATTATTTTATCAGCATCTGGGCCCTTACCTTCAGGATAAAGCCCCTGAATTTTTCGCCCTTTTATCAAAACGTCATAATGACCGTCTATATTTTCCGAAGGGGCTATTACACGGCCGTTTTTTATAAGGATGTTCATTTTTTTACTCCTGCGAGAAGATATAAAACTGCCATTCTGACAGCAAGGCCGTTGGTAACCTGTTCCAGTATTACCGACTGGGGCCCGTCAGCTACAGCGGATTCGATTTCGACCCCCCTGTTCATGGGGCCTGGATGCATAACAATAGCGTTGCTTTTAGCCAGTTTCAGTCTTTCAGAGGTGAGGCCGTAAAGCTTGAAATATTCCTCAAGCGAGGGAAGGAACCCTTTGCTCTGACGCTCGAGCTGAAGTCTGAGGGCCATGATAACATCTGCTTTCTTTATCCCGTCATCGATGGAATGAAATACCTCTACCCCGAGCTTCTCTATCTCTGCAGGCATAAGTGTTGGAGGGCCTATCAATCTCACCCTGGCCCCGAGTTTTGTTAATGCATAAATATTGGATTTTGCGACTCTGCTATGGGAAATGTCTCCGATTATTGATACGGTCAGGTCTTTAATGTTCTTTTTATGGGACTGAATTGTGAACAGATCAAGCAGTGCCTGTGTGGGATGTTCGTTGGCTCCGTCACCCGCATTTATGACAGACATTTCCAGCAGGTTGCTGAGATAGTGGGGGACTCCGGCTGACGGGTGCCTTATTACTACAAAGTCAGCCCCAAGAGACTGGATCGTAAGCGCGGTGTCCTTTATAGTCTCACCTTTGAGCACACTGCTGGTCGACACTGAGAAATTCACAAAATCAGCGCTCAGTCTTTTTGCTGCAAGGGCAAAAGAGGTCTTGGTCCGGGTTGATGGTTCAAAAAAAAGGCTCACGACTGTTTTGCCTCTCAGGGGTGGGACCTTCTTTATGTCCCTCTGAAGAACGTCCCTGAAACCTGCTGCGGTATCAAGGATATGATAGATTTCTTCAGGCGTCAGGTCTTTTATTCCCAGAAGGTGTTTTGATTTCATCATAATGATAACCTGATGCAGCAGTCCGGTATTATGCTTTCAGTCAAATTACTGTTCACTTATTAATACCACCCTGTCTTTACTGTTCTCTGTATCAAGATCCACCTGTATCCGGTCGTTAAAAGACGTAGGAATATTTTTACCTGCGTAATCTGCCCTGATAGGCAGTTCCCTGTGCCCCCTGTCTATAAGTACGGCAAGCTGAATGTAGGCAGGTCTGCCGAAGTCTATAAGGGCATCCATGGCCGCCCTTATGCTTCTGCCGGTATAGAGCACATCATCTACGAGGATTACAGTCTTTTCATCAATGCTGCACGGTATCTCTGTGCGTTTCACTACAGGCTGTTCTTCTTTTGTGTTTAAATCATCCCTGTATAATGTAATGTCAAGCTTGCCGACCTGGATCTTTCCGCCTTCGATGGACTCGATCTGGGAAGCGAGCTTCTCGGCTAGTATGACCCCGCCTTTTTGTATACCGACAAGGCAGAGGTTTGACATCCCCTTGTTTTTTTCGATTATCTCGTGGGCCATTCTTCTGATGGCCCTGTTGATGTCATTGCTGTCCAGTATTTCTTTAGGCATTAAAAGAACCTTTCTCTTAAATATTCTGTTGAAATGGGGAAGTAACCTGTGCGGGTGCGGTACTGAAGTTTTATTAAGGATGAGAGGTACAATCGTGTCTTCCTTTCCAGCCTCTCAGGACCAGTTTAAAGGTTTATGCTGGTTGAAATATTAATATAATGAAAACAGCATTGTCAATAGAAGGTTGCGAAAGTAAACCAGATAGGCATAGACATGCTTGCCAGTTGCAGGTGTAATCAAGGCAAAAAAATAAAACAGTTGATTTTTAAGCTCGGAGAGTTTAACTTTATTAATACGCATAGTATCTTTTCATGAAATGTTAACTGCTATGATTATGGTGGAGGTCCTGGATTGAATATTATTTCAAAAGACGAACTGATTAACAAGGCAGGAGATCTTAAGGTCCTTCCTTTTGTCGCGAGAAAGGCACTTGAAATACTAAACGATGAAAACTGTTCCATTGAGGATTTAAGCAGTGTCATCGAAAAAGACCAGACCATCGCGGCGAGGATTCTGAAGATAGCCAACAGCGCATTGTACGGACTGAGAATGGAAGTTACGAGCCTTCAGCATTCCTTAATGATCCTCGGCTTTAAGACATTGAGAAGCATAGTGCTGACCGCGACTACAAGGTCCCTGTATAAGAAATTCGGTATCACGGAAAAAATTATATGGGACCATTCAGTAGGTGCTGCCATAGCAGCCAAACTTATATCAAGAGGGCATGGGAGTGATGTGGGAGACTCTGCTTTTGTCGGAGGGCTCATGCATGATCTGGGAAAGGTCATCATGAATAATGAGACACCCGAAATTTATTCCGAGGTGATGATGAAGATGTACAATGATGGGATAGATTCAATTACTGCAGAAAAAGAAGTTTACGGATATGATCATACTGAAGTCGGTTCCGGCGTGACCGGGAAATGGAAGTTTTCTGTCCAGCTTGTGCATATTCTGAAGGAACACCATTTGAACGACTGCAGGCTTGAGGACATAAAAGATCCTCTTGCTGCAAAAAGTCTTGCCTGTGTGCACCTGGCTGATCATGTATGTAAATTGCTTGGTATAGGATACAGGGAAGCTGATGAAACGGTCCTTTTACATGAACTGAAGTCCGCGGTTTATCTTGGTTTGAATAAGGAAAAATTAGACAAGCTTGTTGAGGAGATCAGCGATACCTACAATACTGAAAAATCGGTATTTGAATAAGTCCGATAAAATATAAGTGCCATAATAAGCAGGATAGTGAATTGGCACTCAACTGCCGATGGACATATTAATTCGAATTGCGGTGTCTGTATTTTATAACTGTAACTTTCTCCATTGTAATAAGGCCCTCACGGACAGTCTCATCGAGAAAAGGAAGTATCCTTTCTATCTTTTCCTCAGTATCAACTATTTCAATCATTACCGGAAGGTCCTCTGAAAGCCTGAGCAGTTTGATGGAATGAATGCGGCTGGCGGCCCCGTAACCCATTATCCCCCTGAAGACCGTAGCGCCTGCCAGATTAAGTTCCCTCGCTTTGAGGACTATGGCTTCATATAGCGCCTTGCCCTCATGCAAATCTGTTTCTCCGATAAAGATCCTTAATAATTTCCCTTCTTCCGGCAGTTTCATGATTTGTACCTACCCTTATTTCACAAGATTTATGATATACCTCGAAATATAAAGTCCGGCAAAGACGAGCGCTATTCCGGCAATATTGCTTGCCAGTATGTTTGATATTGCAAGGCCTGTTTCTCCGTCCCTTAGAAGGTTGCAGCTTTCCAGGCTGAAGGTCGAAAAGGTGGTGAATCCTCCGAGTATGCCGGCAAAGACAAAGTTTCTCATGCCCGGCGACATGTTTTCCATTTCAAAAAATCCCCAGAGAAGACCGATCACAAAAGATCCGGCAAGATTAACAAATAAAGTGCCCCAGGGGAAGACGCCGTCTGTATACCGGTAAGTCAGGCCGGACAATGAATAGCGGAGCAGAGTCCCTATGGCCCCGCCGGCTGCAAGCAGAATAATTTTTGTCATAATATCAATCTCTCGTAATGTCAGGTATCTTAACAAATTATGCATTTTGAGGGAAAGAATAACCGGCGGATAGATTATTAGAACCAGTCTCAAAATAAGATTTAATCTATTTGTCGTCATTCCATAGTATTTCAATTTTGAGATATGTTCCTATTAATGAAAATTATTAATAGTGTGATTTAAGTTATTTACAATTAGAGCCGCTTGTTATTATTATAGGGCTGACAAAATACATGGGCGGGCAGAAGAATGGGGAGCTGATGCATCAATAATATCAGCAAAGACCATGGAATTTTTCGTGGTATTCTGCGAGTAACAGGAGAAAACATGAAGAAAATAATTGCTGCTGCAGTTCTGCTGACCGGTTTATTTCTTGTTTTAAGAAGTCAGCCTCCTGTTCATTATGATTCGGCAGTATCTGCCCCTGCAGAGTCTGCTGAAAGTGATAAGATTAAGGAAACGATCTTAAGTGAAATAAAGGGGAGTATAAAAAAGGGCGAGACCTTCTTTAATATTTTTAAAAAATACAAACTGGACATCACTGAGCTTTTTCAGATAAGGGAAGCAGCTGCTGATGTTCACGGACTGAGGGACCTGCATCCGGGACGGGAGTACAGGATCATGGTTGATGACAATGTAAAAGTCAATTCCCTTGAATACCGGATCAACGATGATTCTATCCTGAATATAACCCGAACGGAGTCCGGCTTTTCAGCTAAAAAAATACCAATAAACTATGAAAAGAAAATCCTGCATATCGGGAGTGTGATAAAGGACAACCTTATCTCTTCACTGGGCGAAGGCAGGGAGAACCTGGTCCTGGCGCTTGAGCTTTCGGACATTTTTGCGTGGGACATAGATTTCAGTACTGACATAAGGAACGATGACAGCGTAAAGATTGTTGTTGAGGGTCTGTATCTGGACGGGACATTCAAAAAATACGGTGATATTCAGTCAGCAGAATTTATCAATAACGGGCAGGTGTATAAGGCATACCGGTTTATGAATGACGGAAAGGCCGGCTACTATGATGAGACAGGTAAATCGTTTAAAAAGGCCTTCCTGAAGGCGCCTCTGAATTTCAGAAGGATAAGTTCATATTATTCCAGAAGCAGGTTCCATCCTGTATTAAGAACCTACAGGCCCCACCATGGAGTCGATTATTCAGCACCCACAGGGACCCCGGTTTCTTCTGTCGGAGACGGGAAGGTTGTCTTTGCAGGCACAAAAGGCGGATATGGAAGGTTTATCGCCGTCAGACATCCGAATGGTTATGAAACATACTACGGGCATTTATCAAAGATTGATAAAGGTGTTAGAAGCGGGGCCAGGGTAGACCAGGGGCAGGTCATCGGTTATGTCGGTTCAACAGGACTGGCAACAGGACCGCACCTTCATTACGAGATGAGAATCAATAATAAACCTGTCAACCCGCTTTCCATTAAAATGCCAAGAGGTGAGTCTGTTCCAGCTAAATTGATGGCTGAATTCAGAAGCTTCAGAAACCAGATGGATACTCAGCTTGCCTCGATCAGGCCGCCGGTCTTTGCATCTGCCGAACAAAATAATGGCCTGATAAAAAGCAATCAGCTGTAAAAGCGGTTAAATTTGCCTCACACAAAAGCCTTCTGATATACTCAATCCGTGATTGTAATACCCGCGATAGATCTTAAAGACGGAAAATGTGTCCGCCTTTTGCAGGGCAGGAAGGAAGATGTTACTGTTTATTCAGACGATCCTGCTTCAATGGCAAGGCACTGGGCGGCATTCGGGGCTGAGCTTCTTCACGTTGTGGATCTTGACGGGGCTTTCACGGGAGACCAGAAAAATTTCGACAAGATAAGCGCTATCAGAAAGGCAATTGATATCCCGATTGAGGTCGGCGGTGGTATACGTGACCTTCAGAGAATTGAGCAGCTTGTTTCACTTGGCGTGGACCGCGTGATTATCGGTACTGCTGCGGCAAGCGATCCTGAAATGGTCAGAAACGCCTCTGATAAATTCCCGGGCAGGGTACTTGTTGGAATTGACGCGAAAAACGGAAAGGTTGCTATTAAAGGATGGGTCGAGGTGACTGAGTTTGGCGCGATAGATTTTGCACGGAAGATGCAGGACGCCGGCACAGCCGGAATTATTTACACTGATATATCGAGGGACGGAATGCTTACCGGTCCCAATCTGGGAGCAATGGAATCCATGGTAAACGCTTTGAACATACCTGTTATTGCATCTGGCGGAGTTTCTAAAATCAGTGATGTCGAAGATCTTATGAAGACAAATAATCTCTGGGGTGTGATAACCGGAAAGGCCCTGTATGAGGGCACGATGGATTTGAAAGAAGCACTTGAATTAACAAAACGTAAAGTGTAAGGTTATCATACCCGCGAAAGCGGGTATCCAGACCGTTTGCAAGGTCTGCTGTATACTGGATTCCTGTATTCACAGGAATGACGAACTGCAAGGAAAGAATAATTTATATGCTTGCGAAAAGAATAATACCATGTCTGGACGTAAAAGATGGACGCGTTGTGAAGGGAGTGAATTTTCAGAACCTGACCGATGCGGGAGACCCTGTTGAGAACGCGAAATTCTACGATGAGCAGGGGGCTGATGAGCTTGTGTTCCTTGACATAACAGCCTCGCATGAAAAGCGCAAGACGATTCTCGATGTAGTGGCAAGGACCGCAGATGACGTATTCATGCCTCTTACAGTGGGGGGCGGGATAAAGTCGCTTAATGACATCAGAGACCTTCTTAATGCCGGTTGTGACAAGGTCTCGATAAATACAACTGCTGTCCGGACCCCTTACTTCATTAAAGAGGCGGCTGAAAGGTTCGGAAGCCAGTGCATAGTCGTTGCTGTAGATGCAAAAAGAGTCATTCCGGGCATGACCTTTGAGCCGGATGAGCCATGGCTTTCGTGGCTGAGCGACCCTGGATTGAGTGAGGTAAGATTGACCACCTCTTCCAATGGTGGAGCTGTATGGGCGCTTTCAACCCACGGCGGTAGAAAAATGCGTCAGATAGATGCTGTGAAGTGGGCAAAAAAGATGGAAGACCTCGGTGCAGGGGAGATACTACTTACCAGCATGGACAGGGACGGGACAAAGATCGGCTTTGATATCGAACTTACCAGAAAGATATCAGAGGCAGTCTCTATCCCGGTCGTTGCATCAGGCGGGGTAGGGACGCTTGAACATCTCCGGGAAGGGCTTGTCGAAGGAAAGGCGGATGCTGCGCTTGCCGCATCGATTTTCCACTACAGGGAATATTCCGTGCAGGAAGCTAAAGAGTATTTAAGGTCAAAGGGCGTGCCGGTCAGGTTGTAGAAACTTTTACTTCCCGGCCCCAACCACACCCTTATTCTCAATTCTGTATTGGGCCAGAATCTCTTCCACGGCAGGCTGGACGTTTAAATTATACAGGGTATCTCCTTTAGTGACCACAACTGATACCTCATGGAGTTTTCTGGCATCGGAATATCTTGCGCAGATAGATGCTGCAAGTGCGATGGACTCGTCCGATGCCCTGCCCAGAATAACCGTTAGCGGGCTCCCAAAACCGGGGACCTTGAATTTATAGTCATCCGGATCCGAGAGCGACTTTATTGCTTCGTTTTCTTCATTGTTTCTTCCGACCACTATTTTGCATTCAGGAGAAAACCGGAAGTGTCTGCCTGCCCTGAGGAAGTTGATATCTTTGTATTCAGGATTGCTGTTGTGTTCCAAAAGCTCCCTGAGCTTGTAGGAGTAATTGGGTTCGGTCAGCAGGCAGCCACCTGCTGGAGCCGGATATTCAGTAAGTCCGAACTCTTCTGCAAGTGCCATCTGGGGCTTTCTTGAACGTCCGTTGAAATCAAGGAGCATGTCCCTGTTGATGAGCCCTTTCTCCTCAGCAATGGTGGCCGGAAGGAGTTTTCCGCATAACGCTCTTACAACAAGTCCTTTAACATCTGCTGCCTTGTCAATCATCGGGAAACAGTTTTTTCTCTGGCTCATCGGTCTCTGCCCTACCACTTCCCCGGTGATCAGAAAATCAGCCCCGGTCAGCTTCATGAACTCCTTTGCTTCCTTTAACATCAGGACCCTGCAGTCAATGCAGGGGTTCATGTTTTTCCCATGACCGAACTTCGGATTTTTTACTATTTCAAGGAACTTATCAGACAGGTGCGCAAGTTTTACCTGAAACCCGAATTTGATGGATGCGGCAAACGGGTCTTTTGAACAGGATGACTTATCGCTTATATCACAGCCGAAGTGGTTCATGAATGTTACGGCAGTCACATCCACACCATGCCTCTTCATCACAAGGATTGCGAGGGTGCTGTCCAGTCCTCCGGAATATAATGCAATTGCTTTTGGCATAACTGACCTACCTCATGTAAATTTAATTTGTTAAGGAATATTGCAGAAGTCCAGGATTTTAAAAGCATTCTCAATGGCCGCTGAACCGGATGGAAGGTCAAACACAGGTCTGCCTTCAAGGTCAAGATGAAAGATATTTTCATCCTCCGGGATATTGAAAATATCTGTAAAAGGAAGATCGACTCCGCTGTTTTTTATTTTCTCGAAATTCTCATCAGAAACCCTGTTTATTATAAGCTTACGTTTATCTACCTCCAGATTTAGTTCATCCACAAGACCAGTTATCCTCTGTGCTGTCTGAACACCCTTTTTGGTCGGATCACTTATTACCAGCAACAGGTCTACCTTGTGAGTAGTCCTCCTGCTCAGATGCTCCATTCCAGCTTCGTTGTCCATAACAACATATGGATATTTCTCAGCCAGTATATCTGTATATTTTCGGATTATATTATTGGCTGCACAGTAACACCCGGGGCCTTCAGGCCTGCCCATTACCATAAGGTCGAAACCTTTTGCCTCAATGACCGACTGCTGCACCTGATAGTCAAAGAGCTGTTCCATACTCATGCCGCCGGGACGTTCACCGCCGCTTCTGACAGCAGCGAGGGACTCTTCACGCAGTTTTCCTATGGTCGCATGGATCTCAACACCGAGTGCTTCATTGAGACAGGAATTACTGTCAGCGTCAACTGCAAGTACTGCCTTTTTCTTTTTTTCTATTAGGTAGCGGACTGTCATTGCGGCAATGGTGGTCTTGCCCGTTCCGCCTTTTCCTGCAAATGCGATTACATATGCCATGGCATTAATTATTCCTGTAGTGTCTTAATGAATTATCAGATTAAATCCTGATACCCCATTATATCAGGATTCCTCTCTCCAGTAACATGTTGCTAAAAAACTGGAAGCCTTGAAAGGGCCTCTTTTATCTTTTCATCAGGATATTCGTAGTCGCTCAGTTTACCTTCCATATAATCAGCATATGCCTGCAGGTCCAGATAACCATGACCGCTGAGATTAAAGAGGATGGTCTTTTCTTTCCCTTCTTCTTTGCATCTGAGCGCTTCGTCAATCACTCCTCTTATTGCGTGAGCTGTTTCAGGGGCAGGGATGATGGCTTCTGTACGCGCAAACTGTAAAGCAGCCTCAAACACGCCCATCTGATGATAGGCCTTTGCCTCCATTAATCCATCATGATATAGCTGGCATACAAGCGGGGAGTCTGCATGGTATCTCAGGCCGCCGGCATGGATTCCCGGCGGGATGAAGTCATGCCCGAGGGTATACATCATCAGGAATGGTGTAAGACCCGCTACGTCGCCATAGTCATATCTGAATTCCCCTTTTGTAAGTGTGGGGCATGAAGATGGTTCAACCGCAATCACTCTTAAGTCCTTTCCATTTATCTTGTCCTGAAGAAATGGAAAGCTTATGCCCGCAAGATTGCTGCCGCCACCGCAGCAGCCGATGATGATGTCCGGATAGTCGCCGGCGATTTCGAGCTGCTTTTTTGCTTCGAGCCCTATCACAGTCTGGTGCAGGCAAACGTGGTTTAAAACTGATCCCAGGGCGTAATTAGTATCATCACGTGTGGCAGCGTCTTCAACTGCTTCGGATATGGCGAGACCGAGGCTTCCGGGATTGTCCGGATCTGCTTCAAGCGCCTTTTTGCCTGACTGAGTAACATTGGAAGGACTTGCATGCACAGTGGCCCCCCAGGTTTCCATGGCTATTCTCCTGTATGGTTTCTGGCTGTAGCTTACCTTGACCATATAGACCGTGACATCGAGTCCGAAGAGATTTCCTGCCAGTGCCATGGACGAGCCCCACTGACCGGCCCCTGTTTCAGTGGCTATCCTCTTTATGCCCGCCTTTTTATTGTAGTATGCCTGTGGTATGGAAGTATTCGGTTTATGACTTCCGGCAGGGCTTACACCTTCGTATTTATAGTAGATCTTTGCAGGAGTATCAAGCGCCTTTTCGAGCCTGTGGGCCCTGTATAGCGGTGCCGGTCTCCAGAGAGAATAAATGTCAAGCACCTCTTCAGGGATATCAATCCAGCGATCCTGGCTTACTTCCTGCTCAATCAATGCCATAGGAAAAATCGGTGACAGGTCTTTGGGGCCTATTGGTTCTCTGGTCCCCGGATGAAGGGGCGGCTTGGGAAGGTTTGGCATGTCAGCCATGATGTTATACCATTGCTTCGGGATTTCCTTATCAGACAGAACGATCTTTGTCTCTTTCATGATTCCCTCCTGTTGTTATCAATAACGAAAATTGTCTGAAAACATACACGCAGAAATGCTATTGATAATAGTAGCACAGACCACAATATAAACTGCAAATCATTTAACAATCGATCATCATTTTGTATTGATAGATGGTAATCATGACTGGAAACTCCGTCAGTTAATTTAAGTGCCCAGCTGTTGATGATCAGGGCAGGTACTCAAACAAAAAGGGCTCGGTATGTCCAAGCCCTTTTTGTCAGATACATGCTGTCTATACTGTACCTTATTTCTTTTTCTTCTTGGCCGGTGCTGCAGGTTTTGCCTTTGCCTTTGCCATGCATTCTCCTTTCTCTATTGCAACCTGTTATGCTTGCAATGAATTTGAATAATAATTTCGGTAGTTGCATGCCAAAACTTTAGGGTTGTCTGTTATGCCACTCACATTTTAAATCAACTAAAAAGCAGTTTAAACAGAGGAACGGAGAAACAGAGATAAATAAAGGCTGCTTAGTGTCTCTCCATAAATCTGATCTATTTGTCATAGCAGCGGAAGCTGGTACCCGGGACCTATTGAAATGCCTGGATTCCGGCTTAAGGACTGCCGGAATGACGGTCCAAACGCTGCGTTTATGGACAAACACTGCTTAAGCTTACAAACACTTGCCAGGTACCTTTTCAGTGTCTCTGTGCCTCAGTGTTTAATCGACTGACGTTATTAGGTTAATTAGAAGTAAAAATACGAATATAAAAGTGGTAAGTGCCTTGCATGGATTGTGATATAATTACTGCACTGAGGGAACGTGCAGTTTTCATTGATCGGTACGAAATTGCTATTTCTTATAATTAATCGTTCTCAATAGCATTTATCTGTCAATAAGATAATAATCAAGTTATAAGATAATAATTATAAGGAGGTTCTTATGGATATCAAGAAACCTCAAACACTCAATAAAAGAAAAAGCATCGACAATACGACTGATCCTTATCTGATATCGGAAGCTGTAATCGGCATGGCGGTATGCAGGAAATGCCACGCGGTCTTTATGAACAAGAGATGGACCCTGAATGAGGCTTTATATGAAAAAAAGATGGATGAGAAAAGCACACGTAAAGTTGTCTGTCCTGCCTGCCGGAAGGTGAAAGACAAATTCCCCGGGGGGGTAGTAAGAATCAAAGGTGAATTTCTTGCAGAGCATAAAAGTGAAATAATGAATTTAATAAAAAATGAAGAGCAGCGGGCTAAGGGTTTCAACCCGCTGGAGCGCATTATGAGTATAAGCAATATCAAGAGCGGTATAGAGATAATGACAACAAACGAGAAGCTTGCCCAGAGGATAGGTAAAAGACTTCAAAAGACATATCAGGGCAGGGTCTATTATAAATGGTCGGACGACACGAAACTGCTTCGGGCAGAGTGGGAGAGGTGAATGCAATTTGGTTCCCGCTTCCTGCTGTTAATTAAATAAGTCTGGTTGATAGGGACAATGCGGGCAATTGTATTCAATAAAGATCTGAAGTACGTGACAGACTACCCTGTTCCCAGGCCAAATCATGATGAGGCATTAATCAGGGTCACCCACGCTGGTATATGCAATACTGATATTGAAATTACCAGGGGATATATGGGCTTTAAAGGTATTCCCGGGCATGAATTCGTGGGTGTTGTGGAAAGATGCAGTGATAAGGGACTGGTGGGGAAAAGGGTGGCCGGTGAGATCAATCTGGGTTGCGGAAAGTGTGCCTTATGCCGCAATCAGATGCAGAACCATTGTTCCGACCGGTCTGTTCTGGGTATATTGAATAAAGACGGTGTGTTCGCTGAATATGTGACCCTTCCTGTCAGAAATCTCCATAAGATACCTAAATCCATCTCGGATGAAGAAGCGGTTTTTATTGAGCCGCTGGCAGCTGTGTATGAAATACTGGACCAGACATGCATCTCATCTTCTGATAAAGTCTGTGTGCTGGGAGACGGGAAGTTGGGCCTTCTTGCAGCCCAGGCACTTGCAGCAGCAGGGAGCAGGGTGATTGCTGTCGGCAGGCACAGGGAAAAGCTTTCCATCCTTGATGAGTCAGGAATTCATACTGGCTTGAGCCGGGATTTAAGTGACAGGGATTTTGATATCGTGATTGACTGCACAGGATCTCCTTCCGGAATCAGGACAGCCCTTCAGATTGTAAAACCGGGAGGGAGAATTGTTCTGAAGACAACAACAGCAAAAAAAGTACAGATTGATATGAACCAGTTTGTCATTAATGAAATCCGTCTGATCGGGTCCAGGTGCGGCCCGTTTTTACCTGCCATAAAGGCCATCAAATCAAGACAGATAGACCTGTATCCCCTGATAAGCGATGTCTTTCCTATTGAAGACGGTTTGAAAGCATTTCAGCATGCATCCTCAAAAAGCGCGCTTAAAGTTATATTGAAGGTCAGTTAGAGGTCCAGCTGTCTGATTTACTAAGCACGGACAGGAAAGCTTCAACAACATGAGGGTCGAACTGCGTACCTTTAAATCTTTCCATTTCAGCCAGGGCATATTTTATTCCAGGTGCAGGCCTGTATGGTCTGTCTGACGTCATGGAATCAAAGGAATCCGCCACATGAAGGATTTTTGCTCCAAGAGGGATTTTATGCCCCTTAATTTTATGCGGATAGCCGTTGCCGTCGAGTTTTTCATGGTGGTATTTAATATAAGGAATAATGTCCCTTAACTGTTTTATCTCTTTCAGGATATCGGCGCCCTGGTCAGGATGCTTTTTGACAATCTCGAATTCCTCTCTAGTGAGTTTCCCCGGCTTGTCCAGAAGATAATCATAAGTCCCTATTTTACCGATGTCATGAAGCAGGCCGGCGAGCTTAATATGTTTTATATCATCTTCATCAATTAACATTTGTTTTGCTATCTGCTCTGCATATATTGATACTCTCTCGGAATGCCCTTTGGTCCATGGGCTCTTTGCGTCGAGTGCATTGACCATGACCAGTATCAGTTTCAGAAACAGGTCTTCGAGTTCCTTGTAAGACTCACTTATGTCTTCCAGCATATTAAGGAAGGCGTCACGACCCTTCTGAGCCCCGATCTGCCTGGCCTTCAGTTCGTTAATTGAACCGGCATATATTTCGATCAGATCATTACTGCTTTTTTCATTTTCTCTTGCGCTAGTTATGTCTATAAATGAATGGATGACGCCCAATATCTTTTCATTGCATAAAACAGGTGCAGAATTTATTATCAGATGCTTGCCAAGGTTTGGTTCATAGATTTCGGTCTGCGCTTCACTGCCGCCGGCAAGAGTTTTTTCTGTGGGGCAATCTTTTATTGGAGCGGAAGTTTTATGGAGCAGGCTGTAACATTTTGCGTTGCGTATGTCACCTGTATAACCAAACAAGCTTCGTGCGGCACGGTTTGCCATTACTACATTATAGGTTGTGTCCACAAGGATTGTAGCATATGGAAGGGTATCCATTAGCACCTGCCAGTTCTTCGTATATGCTTCAAGGGTAATGCTATGTTCTGTCCTGTTGTTAAGCAATATTGATTTCTTCATGAATGCCCAGCTGCCGGTTGAGTCTCTTTATTTCTTTCTTCAGTTCCTTCATCCTTAATTCGCGGCCAATAGCCATTTCGTAGAACTTTTCGAGGTCATCGACTTTCGTTTTCAGTTCTCTCTCAGACTCCCTGATTCTCTGCTGGGCATTTTTAAGCTCTGTAATATCCGTGGCTATTATAACCGATTTCAATTTTTTTTCTTTCTCATCCTGAATCGGACGGTGACTGATATAGAGCCAGCGGCCTGTTTCCGTCTCGAGTTCGTTTTTGGCCGGCAGTTCACGGGAGCATGTCATACGACTTTTACAGTCCTCAACCTGAGAAGGTGAACAACTGAAGAAATCATAACAGTGATGCCCGACAATATTGTTCACAGGTTTATTGACATATTCGGAAAAGCTTTTATTACACCTTGAGATTTTCAGCTCATTGTCTATCAATAAAATAAATTCCAGGGCACTGTCGAACGTCATTTCCCATTCAATCTTTGCCTTTGTAATCGCGACAAGCAGATTGTTATGTTCATCCTCAATCTTTTTACGGACGGATATATCTCTGACAATATGAATAAGGCCAATTAGTTTATGGTCGTTGTTAAAACGGGGGATAGCCCTGATCTCAACGTATTTCTTTAAATGAGGTTCATAGATTTCAAATGCGGCAGGTTCTTCTGTCTTCAGACATCCGCAGCTCGGGCATTCAATGGGAGCGCTTTTCGTGCCATGATAGTATTCGTAGCATTTATTGATCTTCTTGAAATCAAGTATCGGCATGTTAAGTGTTTCTTTGGCCGCCTTATTGGCCAGGATGATATTAAAGTCCCTGTCATGTATAGTGATCATGTCCGGAATTGTGTTAAACGTGTCCTCCCAGTCCTGCCTTGACTGAAGCACCATCTCTTTCATTTTTCTGCGTTCGGTGATGTCCGTAATGGTCAAAAGAATCCGCGCCTTTTCTTCATCATCTTTTGTCCGGCTATTTCCTATGCGGGATATAATTGCAGAGAATATCAGGCTGGTCCCGGAACCTTCCGGAACAATAACAATTTCTTTTTTTATAGTGTCGCCGGTATTCAGATTTTTCTTTATGTCATTTTCAAGAGGTGTTATGAACTGATTGAGAGATAGTTGGGGATATTGTTCATTAAGTCTCTCAAAGGCCTTATTTGTAGAAAGTATATTTAACTGGTTGCTCAGGACGGTCAGGATGGATGGGACGGAAATAACAATATTGTCAGTATACTCTTTTGCTGTATTCAGTTTGTCCATTGAATCTTCAATGTGCCTGGCCATAAAGTTGAATCCTTCTGCTAGCTGTCCGAATTCGTTCCTGCCGGAAATATTTATGCGTGTGTCCCACTTTCCACCGGCCATATCCAGCATGCTGTCAGTCAATTTTTTTATGGGCTCTGTAATCTTTTCAGAAATATAGAGAGCAATAAATAGTGCGATCAGTATACCGGCTATCGTAATACCGGACCCTATAACTGTAAACTGCCTTACTGCATTTTCGATGAGATTATTGTTGCCCTCCGAGGAGGAGAGGGCTGTCCTTAAAACGTGAATGAACGCTAAATTAATAATAATTCCGCTGCCAGCCAGGACAAGGAAGACAGTAACAAGAAGATTGGTCCTGATACTTGATCCCTTGGAGACCGGCTTATATGGATTTTCGTTATTGAACATAATCAGCTGTAGTGTTGACGATTCCCGTAATTATCAAAATTGTATATTTATCGGTATATTACAGGCATAACTTAAATTAACCGGCTTCTTGTTATCAATGTCACGCCTTATATATAATAAATCAGTGTTTATAAGATATAACCGGCATCAGGATGCAATTCTGATAAGTTAATCGGGATGTATCTGACAGGTATAACTTACAATTAACCATTTTTTACGGATCTTAATGCATAATTCAAAAACAGCGGGGATCATAATTATTGGTAATGAAATACTCTCCGGCAAGGTAAGAGATATCAATTCATACTATCTGTTATGTGAATTAAGGACGTTGGGGGTTGAAGTTCAGCGTATATCCGTGATTCCCGATGATATTGAAATTATAGGCAGTGAAGTTAAGGCATTTTCCGGAAGATATGATTATGTTTTTACGTCCGGTGGAGTAGGCCCGACTCATGATGATGTGACTATGGCCGGTATAGCCAGAGGATTCGGCGTGAGACTCGTGTCTCATGATGAGATCAGAAAAATTCTTTATTCCAGATATAAAGACCTTATCAACAACTCTGTATTGAAAATGACGGAAGTGCCTGAGGGCAGCAATATTGATTATCATGAAAATATGAGATTCCCGGTTATTTCATTTAAAAATGTGATTATTTTCCCCGGGATTCCGGAGTATATGCAAAACAAGTTTGCCCTGATCAGGGAAAAATTCAGGACATCTGTATTTCATCTGAAGCGTTTATATCTGAACTGTCATGAATCCAGTATTGCGGAGATATTGAACGGAGTGGTAGAAAAATATAAGAATGTTTCTTTCGGATCATATCCAATCTTGGGCAAGCCGGACTTTATGGTGATTATTACAGCAGAAACCAAGTCAGAAGAACTACTGAATAAGGCCATTGATGAACTCATACAAAAGCTGCCTGCAGGCTTTCTGGTACGGGTTGAATAAGGCAGTGCTAACTGGAACATTATAATTAAGCCGCAGCATTCTTAAGAGGAAACTTATTCACTCCGCTTTTACCATTTCAGCTTGTTAATCCGCTAAATAATACATATAACATAAACATATAACTTATTATCATCATTGACTTAATTGATGTTTTATGTTAATTATGAACTGTATGTTTACGGGATGGCTTGTCTTTCCATGGATAGTTATAAAGTTTCTGTGTTAATCAGATGAAGCAGAAAGAAACGAAGTTGATGCATGATATGAAAAAAGCAAATCAACCATCCCCGGATATTATTAATACATTATTCTGGCGAGACATACTTGAAGCCATTGGTGATCCCGTCAGCATACAGGGAACGGATTTCAGGATACTGTATCAAAACAGCAGGTCTAAAGAAGTAATCGGTGACCACGCGGGGGAACGTTGTTACACTGCCTACGAAAACCGGAGTGACGTATGTGATGGTTGTCCCCTTGAGATTTCCTTCAGGAAAGGTCATACCTGCACAGGATTAAGGCATGATACTGTAAAAAAAGGTTTGGTATTTGAAATAACATCCACTCCCCTCAGAGACGCAGCTGGAACTATTGTAGCGGGAATCGAAGTTGCAAGAGTAATTTCAGGGCAGCTTAAAATTGAGGAGGACCTGCGTAAATTCAAATTTATCAGCAATAAGGCATCCGAGGCTCATCTCTTAACAGACAGAGAAGGAAGGATTGTTTATGTGAATGAATCTTTCTGCAGAGCATTAGGCTATTCGGATAAAGAGCTTTTGACTTTAAACGTATCCGACCTGGTACCGGTATTTGACAAGACATTGTATCTGGAGATGTTCGATCTTGCGCAGCGGCAGACAGTGCCTCCAACTGAAAGACAAATTAGAAGAAAAGACGGCTCTGTTTTCTTTTCAGAGATTGTAGTAACCGGTTATGAGATCGATGGAAAGCCTTATATTTTTGCGGTCTTCCGTGATGTTACAAGCCGTAAGTCTATAGAAGACGTCATGCTTAAAATAGCAAAAGGCGTCTCATGCCTCGTGGGCGAAAAGTTCTTCCACTCACTTGCTGAATACCTCTGTAACATACTTAATGCTGATTATGCTTATATTGCTGAAGTGATTCCGGGAAAACCGAATTTCTTGCGGACTCTCTCCTTTATTGCTGACGGGAAAAATATCGATAATATGGAAGTCGATATCGCAGGAACGCCCTGTGAAAAAGCGCTTGAGGATAATATATGTTTGTGTCCGTCAGGAGTTCAGAGTCTGTTCCCTCATGCCCGAATAATGGCTGCGATGAAAATTGAAGGTTATGTTGGGAAACTCCTGTATAGTTCATCAGGAACAAAACTGGGTCTTGTTGCTGTAATGTACAGGAAACCTGTTGAGCATGTAGCGGTAGTGGAATCAACGCTCAGAATCTTTGCGGCCCGTGCTGCAGCTGAGATCGAACGCAGGCAGTCTGAAGAGTTGTTAAGAAGGACCAATGCCGAGCTTGAAATGCGGGTCAGGGACAGAACTTTGGAGCTGCAAAATGCAAATGAGTATCTGAAAGAGCAGATCGAAAAGCTTAAAATGGCCCGGAATGCGCTTGAGGTAAGTGAGACGCGCTTCCGTACTGCTGCCACATGTATTGCCGATCTCATATGGGAAGGAGATGTCAGGACTGACAGTTTGCACTGGTTCGGAGATATAGACGGGATGCTCGGCTACGAAGTCGGGGAATTCCCCCGTACGATTTCAGGCCTTATGGAAAACATTCATCAGGATGACAGGGTTAAAGTTGTCAAGGCTGTCAAGAAAGCACTCAAGGCAGGGAAAGAATTTTCTGCGGAGTACCGCATCCGGTCCAGCAACGGAACTTATCACTACTGGTATGAAAGCGGAAAACCGGTCGAATTTGAAAATCTTAAACCAGTTAAATGGGTTGGATCAATAACTGATATTACCAATCACAAGACGGCTGAGCAGCATCTGAAAGAGAGCGAACATAAATATAAAGCCCTTGCAGATGAATTTAACGCGCTTCTTGATGCTATCCCGGATTCTTTGATTCTGCTGTCGCCGGATTTGAAAATATTATGGGCCAACAAAGCGTTTGCCACCAACATCGGGAAAAAAGTCTCCGGGATAAAAGGGCAGCACTGCTATAATCTCTGCTGCAAGATTGATAATCCCTGCAGGAACTGTCCTGTAATCGTAAGTCTTAAATCAGGGAAGGAGGAAACAACCCGTGTTATGAACACGGCAGGCCGGATTTTTAACAAGAGGGCCTTCCCAATTAAAGACAAAAAGGGAGAGATAAGAAATGTTATAGAAGTTACCAGAGACATTACAGCCAAGGTGCATATGGAAGAAGAGGCAAAGCTGGTTCAGTCCAGGCTTATACATACCAACAAGATGACATCTCTCGGAACACTCGTTTCAGGCGTTGCGCATGAGATCAATAATCCAAACAGTTTTATTCTGAACAACACCCAGGTATTTGCTGAAATCTGGGAGGATGCCGTTAAGCTGCTTTCTGAGCATTATCAGTCTGACAAGTCAATTCATCTGGCAGGCATCCCTTTTTCTGAAGTCAGAAAATTAGCGCCGAAACTTCTGTACGGCATTAACGATGGATCATTAAGAATAAAGAACATAGTGGACAACCTGAAAAACTTTTCCAGGCCTGACAAGGCCCGTATGGATGGAAAGGTGGACATCAATACTATTATCATGACATCTACGTCAATACTTGAAAATCAAATAAAAAAATTCACCAATAACTATCAGGTCAAATGTGAAGATAATCTGCCGTTTGTAAAAGGAAGTGCACAGCAAATTGAACAGGTTGTCATTAATCTTATAATGAATGCCCTCCAGTCTCTGCCGGATAAAGAGGCCGGGATAAGTGTATTTACAAAATATAATAAAAGAGCGAACAGGGTCGAGATCAGGGTTGCAGATGAAGGATGCGGCATAGACCGGAAAATTATTGATCGTGTTACAGAACCTTTTTTTACTACCAAATATGACATTGGGGGCACCGGGCTTGGTCTTTCCATCACCGATTCTATTATCAGGGAACATAATGGTTCTCTTATATTTAAATCAAATGAGGGTAAGGGCACGATAATTACCGTAAGACTCCCCTTATATGAAAGCATCTGATGAAATAGCTACTGATCACTAAGGGAATATGGAGAACATAAAGGGGGACCAGCATGAATAATTTACATCTGCCGGTATTAATAGTTGATGACGAGAAGCAGATCCTGCTCAGCTATACAGTAATGCTGCGGACAGCAGGCATTGAAAATGTAATAACTATGAATGACAGCAGGAAAGTCCTGACCTTTCTATCCAAAGAAGATGTTGCTGCCATTGTGCTTGACCTTAACATGCCGCATATATCAGGAATTGACCTGCTTGATAAAATTAAAGAGAAATACCCGCATATATCTATTATCATTGTAACCGCGATAAATGATATAGAAAAGGCGGTTGAGTGCATGAAAAAAGGCGCCTCTGATTACCTTGTAAAACCGGTGGAAAAAAGCAGATTCGTCTCAAGCATCCAAAAAACACTGGAGTTGAGCGGATTACGCAATGAGGTGTCATCCCTTAAGGAACATGTATTGTCTTTGCGCCAGCACCTGCTTACGGATAAACTGGAGCATGAAGATGTTTTTTCATCGATCTACACAAACAGTAAAAAGATGAGGGCTGTTTTTCATTATGTTGAAGCTATCGGGAAATCATCAAACCCTGTCTTCATTGCAGGTGAAACAGGGGTGGGAAAGGAACTAATGTCAAGGGCAGTTCACGCTGTCAGCGGACTCAGGGGCAACTTTGTGGCTGTAAATGTTGCCGGACTGGACGATACAATGTTTTCCGACACTCTGTTCGGCCATGTAAAGGGGGCTTATACGGGTGCTGACAAAGACCGTGAAGGGCTTATAGTCAGAGCTTCGGGCGGGACCCTGCTGCTTGATGAGATCGGTGATTTAAATGAGTTGACACAGGTGAAACTCCTGCGCCTGATGGAAGAAGGGGTATATTACCCTCTTGGCTCTGATACGCCTCAGAAAAGTAATGCCCGTATAATTGGGACCACAAATCGGGACCTGCAGAAGAGGATATCACAGGGGAAGTTTCGTAAAGACCTGTATTATCGTCTTTGCACTATTCAGATACAAATTCCTCCCCTGCGTGAACGCACGGAGGACATACCGGTTCTCCTTAACTACTTTCTTGAGGAATCTTCCGAAAATCTGAAGAAGAAAAAACCGTCTCCCCCGATTGAGCTTCTCACATTACTATCAAATTATACTTTCCCCGGCAATATACGTGAACTCAGGGCGATGGTCTTTGATGCAGTTGCTCAGCACAAGTCAGGGATTCTTTCCCTGGATAGTTTCAGAAAATTCATAAAGGAAAAAGGTGAGCATGTTGAGACAGTAATTTCCCCTCCGGAACAGAGTACCTCTGCAAAACTGGATTTTTCAGGACGTTTCCCTACCATAAAAGAAGCCGAAGATTTTTTAGTTGCTGAGGCACTGAAACGTTCGGACGGCAACCAGGGGATTGCTGCTTCCCTCCTTGGCCTTACACGACAGGCCCTAAATAAGCGGATAAAAAGATCTGAGAACCATTCTTAAATCTCTCATTGCCCATTGCGACATTTTTTGCTTATGTGCCAATGGGCGCAGATGGGAATATGTTTGTATTCCTGATGCGTTCCGCTATTTCTGAGAAGTCAATCGTAAAATTATGTCGCATCCCTTTGTGATTTATTTCCCCAGGAAAATATTGCTTATCATTTTAATTGTAAAGCATAAATTTAAGTTTCAGTTTTTAGGCATCCCTATTGCTTTAAAAATAATATCTTAAAATTTAATAAACGATACAACGTGACTGGTGCAACTGGTTCTTGAAATTTAACAAATATCCTCTCAATTTGAGAGAGCATCTATATAATCAGGAGGATCATTATGATGAGAAAGGTTTTAATGTGTTGCACGGTTTTGGTATTACTTTTAACGCTTAGTGGATTGGCTCATGCTACTGTTGATCTATATGTAGATTCTGCACCAAATGTGTTCGGATCGCCTAACTGGGCACCATGGTGGTCCCAAACAAAATCTGATATAGTCGGGGGCTCAATGACTAACTTAAGAACAGCGACATATCCCGGAACCAATATCGTAGATCCATATGACTTTATAGTATACAGTACAGGAGATTTAGGGAAGAGGCTCCACTTTGCTTATTGGCTTCCTGGTGAAAGCATATCGAATCTTAGCACAGGCCTTTTTGAGGTCAAGTGGTCTGTAGACTGGGACGGTGAAACATGTACAACTGATGCAGGGGGTAACTGGATACCTGATGCCTCTAACTCAGGTTGGGTTCAGCCTACAAGATGGGAAGCCTATGATGACGGTACGAACGCCGGGGTAATCGGTTCAATGGGCTTTGCTTATTGGGCGTCTGACAACGATGCTTTACCTAATGGCACCGACGGTAATCCGTATAATGAGACAAACCAGGCAGATATCGACGCTCTTCGGTCCGCTACACTTGCATCCCAGACATTCATAAAAGGCGAAGTAAGGTACCGTACTGCGACTACTGAAGAGTGGCAGAACACTTCGTTGCAGGTTAATGTCGTTCCGGAACCGGTTAGTTCGGCGCTATTTTTAGTCGGTGCAGCAACTTTGGGATTCAGGCGTTTCAGGAAGAATATAAAAGGGTAATTTAACAAATTTGTATTAAGCTCAAACCTTGAAAGAGGAAGCAGCATTGGACTGCTTCCTCTTTTTCCTCTCGAAAAATGAGCCTGAAACCATATTCAGTTACAATCAAGCACCGGGGCAGATGATGGAAAAAAGAGCTGATCCGAGAAGTTCAGCAAGTATAGGGGTCAGGTTTTTTTATGGGAACATGTTCTATTCAGGAACAATTACTGATATATCTAAAAAGGGCATGTTTATTAATACAACGGACTGCATGCCGCGTGATTTTAACATAGTGATACTTATACATTATAAAAATGACATTGTATCTGTTAATTCCAGAGTCGTTAGATTAAGACAAAATTATAATAGATTTGATGGGATGGGTATTGAGATAATACACCCGAAAAAAAATTATCTCGAATTTGTAGAAAGTCTCAGGACTATTTCTTAATCTAACCGTATTCAAACATGATACATATTAGCAAACTCACACTCACCTTTATTAAATAATTAATAGCATTCTCTCATCTGATGATTACAAATTATCCGTAAAACTCAATGAAAAGGGGTGCTACATTATTTGCAGGAGTGGCCATCGAATTAAATTAAAAAACATTAATGAAATTAAATGGTT
The DNA here is from genome assembly GCA_003599025.1 of Nitrospiraceae bacterium. Lineage (GTDB taxonomy): Bacteria > Nitrospirota > Thermodesulfovibrionia > UBA6902 > UBA6902 > UBA6902. The sequence continues at coordinate 66,045 of QZIL01000083.1, forward strand.
ACCTTATATTATGAAAATCTTTTGTAAAATATTGTCGCATACTATGCCATGTTGCGCAAATATTTGACATGGTTTGTAACAGATTGAATTTAAGTAATTAAACAGTTTTATATTAGCCGTAAGTATCAGGCATGTCTTATGCTTTAGAATATATATAATTTCTTGATTATTCATATATATATTAATGAATAGGGAGGGTAAGGAACATGAAAAAGAAAACAGGAAAGTATGTACTTGTGATTATCCTGGCGCTGATGACTTCTGCATCGATGGCCGGACAGCTACAGGCAGCGTACACTCTTAATTTTGCCTTGGACATGGAATATAGTGGTGGAACTGCACCATCAGGCACTACTCCATGGATCACAGCAACATTTATCGATATTGGAACAAATCAGGTCCAGCTTAGCATGACTGCAAATAATCTGACCGGGAATGAAAACATCAAGGAATGGTATTTTAATTTCGATGATTCTCTCGACCTTGGGGCTCTGAGTATTAGCGCAGTCAATACATCAGCAGTTGATTCAGTTGTTATTACTAAAGACATGAACAATTTAAAAGCAGACGGTGACGGGAAATATGATTTCATGTTTGCTTTTTCTACTTCGGGTAATCAATTTACTTCCGGTGAAACAGTAGTGTATAACCTTTCCACAGGTAGCGGAGATGCGTCCTCGTTCAACTTTTTAAGTAGTCCTGCCGGAGGGCATGGACCTTTTTATTCTGCGGCGCATATCCAGAACACTGGCGACGGAACTCAAAGCGGATGGATTGCGAATGAAACATCCACCCTGGTTCCCGAACCGATAAGTTCAACACTCTTCATTGTCGGTGCAGCAACTCTGGGATTCAGACGTTTACGTAATATCAGAAAAGGATAGGCAGAAATATAACCTTTTAAAAGGGAGGAAGTGGCGAAAGCTGCTTCCTCCCTTTTTTTGGTGCGCCCGTCAGGGCGCACATACTTGGAGGTGAAAGTCCTCTATGGACCCTGATGACGGGAACCATTAGCTAAACCGCAAGGGCTGCCG
>QZIL01000073.1 GCA_003599025.1 Nitrospiraceae bacterium
AGTATCGAAAGAATCGTCTATGCAGTGCTAAGTCACCTAAACGAACAATGGGGTAAGAAGCCCTTAAAGGAATTTACACAAAATGATTGACATTACCCAATTTTAACAATATGAGTTTTTTTATTTTATGATTGCAGCCGGTTCTTATCAAGCATCGGACCACTGTTGTCTAAATGGGTTTAAACAGGAGAGGCCGAATGCCGAGAAACACAATGACGACTCCTGTAAAAAGAGATTCAGGCAGTCAGTAAAGCTGCCATACATCAATATGAACTGAGAAGATATAATGTGCAAAGCAGGACATGCCATCTCAATATCCTGTCGATGCATTGTGTTTATGAGGCGTTTGGCCTCCCTAATAAATTTATATTGAACAGGTATGACATCAGATATATATACATGCCTATTTTCTTTATGTCTTGTCCCGATATATTATATTCTCTGCTGTCCGGAGTGTTTTATAAACTTTCAGTTATCCTGTGCGGAAGAGGAATTTCACCATGGCAGATTCAATAGCATTACTTTCTCTGTTAATAGGTCTTGAACTAGTTCTGGGTGTAGACAACGTCCTGGTTATCGCTATCTTTGTAGGTCGTCTGCCTGAGTCACAGCGAAACAGGGCCAGGATTATCGGTTTAAGCCTCGCATTAATCGCAAGGGTCATTATGCTTGTTGTTGTTCTGGCCCTTGCCAGCCTGACTCACCCCGTCATATGGAATTTGTCAGTCAGAGACATTATCCTCCTTGCTGGAGGATTGTTTCTGTTATATAAGGCGGTGCACGAGATACATCATACGGTTGAACTGAAGGAGGAAACTGAGGCAGCCTCGGGAAAAAGGTCCGGGAAATATTCCGGTATCATTATGCAGATAGTCCTCCTGGATATAGTATTTTCAATTGACTCAGTAATAACCGCTGTCGGGTTAACAGACAAATTATGGATCATTATCACATCAGTAATTGTTTCATTTGCGGCTATCCTTGCTTATGCAAAACCGATCGGTGAATATATTATCAGGCATCCCGCACTGAAGATTCTAGCCCTGTCATTTCTGATAACCATAGGTGTGACGATCTTTATGGAAGGTATGCACAAGCACGTTCCCAAGGCCTATATTTACCTGCCGATGGGTTTTGCCTTACTGGTAGAAATGCTTCAGATGAGGTATGAATATAAAAAGAAGGCGCTGCGTCTGTAAAACACAGCGGTTGCAGCGTTACCCTATGCAGGGGCATGGCCGTCAGGCCCCTGTACTGTGATGCCTTTTGTATTCCTCACAGTTGCATTAAATTGTATACCGGGAGAGCGGACTTGACGGAAAAGCTTTACCTGCGATACCTCAGAGAGAACAATGAAAGCATTAGTAATATCTTTCAGAAAATCACTAAATGTTCGGTCTTCCCGTCAGAGCTAAGTTGCAATATCCTATCGCATTGTAAAGGTTTTACGACAAGGACGCTCTCCTGATTAATGCAACGTTAGGATTTATGAATAAAGCGGGCGAGCGATGCCTTTTGTCACTTCAGCAATACCAGATCAACAATCTCGCTTATATTGTCCGCATGAACAAGCTCAATTCCCCTGCAGACATCATCGGGAAGGTTGTCCGTGTCCACCTTGTTTTTATACGGGATCACAACAATCGTCACACCAGCCTGGCGGGCGGCAAGCAGTTTCTCCTTGATCCCTGCAACCGGAAGTATCCTGCCGGTCAATGTCAGTTCTCCTGTTATAGCAATATCCCTTCTGGCAGCACGACCTGTTAAAAGTGAAATGAGGGCCACTCCGATTGTAGCTCCGGCTGAGGGCCCGTCTTTAGGGATGGCCCCTGCAGGCACATGAACATGAATGTCCTGCCTTTCAAAAAAATCTTCCTGGATATTAAATTCAGCAGCATTGCTCCTTATATAACTCAAAGCGGCCTGGGCTGACTCACGCATAACATCACCGAGCGATCCTGTAAGTATAAGCTCTCCGCTGCCCTTCATCTTTGCAGCTTCAATGAAAATAATCGCCCCGCCGACCTCTGTCCAGACAAGACCTGTTGTTACCCCTACCCTGTTCTTCTCGTCAGCAACCTCGTAGTAATACTTTCTCGGGCCGAGAAATTTCTCAACAAGTTCCGGGGTCACTTCCTTTACCTCAGGCGCGTTGCGGTAATGTACAAAACCGGTTGCTATCTTGCGGCAGACAGTAGCGACCTGCCTTTCGAGGTTTCTGATGCCGGCCTCCCTGGTATATTCATGGATTATTTTAGTGACAGCCTCACGCGTAAACACAGGCGGATGGTCTGAAAGGCCTTTTTCCTTTATCTGCTTTGGGACCATATACCGCAATGCGATCTCCCTCTTTTCATCCTCTGTATAACCTGAAAACTCTATGACCTCCATACGGTCCCTCAGGGCATCCTGCATATTGTCCGCAATATTCGCTGTCACAATAAACATTACACTCGACAGATTAAAAGGTACATCGAGATAATGGTCGATAAAACTGTGGTTCTGTTCCGGGTCGAGCACTTCGAGCAGGGCAGAGGAAGGGTCGCCTTTAAAGTCACGTCCTATTTTGTCCATCTCATCAAGCATGAGCACCGGATTAAACACCCCTGTCCGGTATATCTCATCGATAATGCGCCCCGGCATTGCACCTGCATATGTCCTCCGGTGACCCACGATCTCGGCCTCATCCTTCATCCCCCCCACTGAGATCCTTGCAAACTTTCTCCCAAGGGCGTCCGCAATCGCCCTTCCAAGAGAGGTCTTGCCAGTGCCGGGCGGTCCTGCAAAGCATAGGACTGAACCCTTTGTAGAAATGCTCGATGACTTTTTTTCGAGTGCCTTTTGCACAGTAGTCCTGACATCTTCAAGCCTGAAAGGTTTTTTCAGGTAATGAAAAGCCCCCTTCTTTATAGCTTCTATAGCGGAATCGACTGAGGCATAACCTGTTATCATAACAGCCTGAATGTCAGCGTTCTTGTTCTTGGCCTTCTCAATAACGTTTATGCCGTCGATCGTCTTCATCTTCAGGTCCGTCATGACCAGATCGAAATCAGAAGTATCAAGTTTATACAGCGCTTCCGAACCACTGGACGCGGTAGCTACCGAATAACCCTCTTTCTGAAGAAAGCGTTCGAGGTTCTTTACGACTATCTCCTCATCATCCACAACAAGTATTCGTGATTTTTTGTTCCTTACCAGTATCTTTACAGACAGGTGTTCAAGAATCCTGTCTTTAATCTCCCTGAGGCCGTAATGTCTCTCATTCAGGATCTTCTCTGCACGTGAGAGATCAAGGTTGTCCTCTGTCTTTTTGTCCCATGGAAGTCCGACAAGGTAGTCAATATAAGTGAGTCCTATCGTGTATTCAGCCGTACTCGGGCTTATCTTTGATAGCATCTCGAGTTCTTTGTTGGCGATCTTCTGGACATTGGCAGGTAAACTGGCTGAGGCGATAGTCTTCCTCAGATCTTCAATAGTCTCGGACTGGATCTGTTCATCTGACTTCTTAAAGAAACCCATATATTTTAATGTCCGCTTTTCATGGAGGTCATCCGTTATGCGGACATGCTAAACGGACACGGTTCACTAAGTACAGGAATAAACTTTGGTTTCATCAGTATAACAAATTTGATGCATGCCTGTGGCTGTCTTATATATATCTTATAAGTTCTTTAAATGGCCCACCCTTACTCCACTTAAAAATGGAGGACCACGATCCGGAACCTGAGTGTTGCATCATGTAACTGCCGGCTCACCTCTGCAACAAACCTGCAACTTGCTGATATTTATAATAATTATCTGCAAAAATAAATGCATGTTGCAACCGGCAACATACCAGGCATTAATCAGAAAATATCTGATTTCATAAATTCACCATAAATACGGCAAGTTACCCGATTAATGTCCGCTGGCACAGAACTTGATAATACTCATGATAGTTAGACAATAAAAAAAACATACCTAAATAATGGAGGGATTATGAAAAACCTGATTAAGAAATTTGAAAACATCTACTCAGCAGCAGCATTCGCAGAAGCAGGCGAGCACGAGACCGCAAGAGAAATTTACAGGGATGAAAAAAGGGACCAGAAAAGAGAACGTCCTTCTCAAAGACCCCGGAAAGAATTACGGGCACCCGGACTTAACAAGTAAGCGCTGCATTTACCATAAGGGGTGAGCTCATGTTCACCCCTTGACCGTTATAAAAAATAACGAGGCAACAAATGAAAAAGTGGATAAAAAAACTTGAAGACATGATGGCTGCATCAGCCTATGCAGAGGCCGGTGAGATTGAAACAGCTAAAGAGACCCTCAGGGAACAGCGCACTATACTGCTGGCCCTTTCCGGCCCTTCCTCAGATACTAGTGCTTTCCGGTACGCAATCAATGCATGCAGGCGCACGGGAGCAGTGCTTGAGATAATGTACAGTCCCGATGCAAAGGATTCACTCAGGAAGCTTGAGCCTGAGCTGCGCAAAGAGGGCATAGAACACATTTCAGTCAGGATTACCGGCCGTATACAGGATGAGATCCAAAATCACACAGAGAACAGGGGATCCATACTATTTGTTGTTATTGAGGCCCCATCAGAGCCTGTCCCCGGCAGCAGGAAGGCTGACAGGCAATTTGAACAGTCATGGAACAAACTTAAGTGTCCTCTTGTAACGGTCTCAAAACCCTCGGCAGCATAAACAGTATCTCTATTTTTACTTTCCATTCATAAGACTGTCATCATCACTCTTAACAGCTTCGTTGTCCTCCCTGTCTGTTCCGTATTGAGCAGACAAACGGTTTATTATCACTCCCTGAATATAGTATTCTTTAAACAATCAAATGAAATTAAAGATATGGCATAAAATGTTTATCGGTATTTTCATTCCCTCATTTATTGCCCTCATAGGCGGCATACTCACTTACAAATACATCAATGAAGTCAGTAAAAGGCAGGAGTATGTCCAGACCGCTGATGACTTCAGGGAGCACGCACTGGAAATGAGACGCAATGAAAAGAACTTCTTCCACTATAAAAATACAGACCATTACAATAACCTAACCGATGCCATAGAGGTCATTAGTAATAACGTCAGCAATATATCCCGTAAAACGATTGAAGAGATAGGTGAAAATTATTTTTCTCTGCTTAATAAATCAATCAGGAATTATTCTGACCTTTTAAACAGACTGTACCAGAGTTACCAGCAGGAAACTGCGGTTGTGGAGAGGGTGAGGGAGGAAGGCCGTGACCTGGAGGCTTTTATATCCAGAGGGCAGCATGCCCAGGACCTTACTACAAGCTTTGTTCTCCATTTAAGACTGCTCGAAAAAAACTATATGCTGTTCCGTGACAGGGATTCATATATTTCATTAAACAAAGGTCTTTCCGATCTGAAAAACGTTACCCCGATTTGCAACGAATGTTTTCCGTACATTAATGCTGTCCATAATCTTTTTAATGTCTACAGCATAAGCGATTCAATAGCAAATGATCTGCAGCTGACCGGAAACCGCATTGAGGAAACAACGAGGGGCATCGCACAGCGTGAAAGACAGAAGATCAGTTCATTCATAAAACGTACCCAGATGCTTCTGCTGATAGCACTGGGACTTCTTTGTACCCTGGGCCCCCTCATTGTTTACAGGACCGCTACCTATATAGTAGCTCCTATCAACAGGCTTGCGGACATTACACGCAAAATTTCCGAAGGGGATATAGCGCTGCGTGCACCTCTCAGAGAACATGATGAAACCTTCACACTCGCCCTGTCCTTTAATACAATGCTTGATAACCTTCAACTGACCCAGGAATCGCTCGAAAGGAGCCTGGAGCTTTTGCATGAGAAGCAGACCCAGCTTGTGGCCGCACAGAAACTGGCCTCCATCGGGACCCTCGCCTCCGGTGTTGCCCATGAACTGAACAATCCCCTGAATAATATTTATCTTGCGGCCCAGATAATGGGAAAAGAGCTTGACAGGGAAAGCTGCCCGCAAATAGTCAGGGAAACAATGAAGGACATTTTTTCTCAGACCCTGAGGGTCAAGCGCATAGTCAGCGACCTCCTGGAATTTGCAAGAGAAAAAGCCCCTGAGCTGAAGAGAATAAATCTGGTAGGCGTTATTAAAGATGTAATATCGCAGATGACGACATCAGGACAGATATCCGGTATACAGTTCAATTTAGAGGGCCCGGAAAATATTGATATACCGGCTGACAGACATCTCCTGGAGCAGGCCTTTATCAACCTGTTCAGCAATGCAGTAGATGCCATGCAGGGTAGCGGTACATTAAGTATAAAAACAGATAAGGCGGACGGTTCGGTCCGTATTGATGTTTCTGATACCGGCAAGGGCATTACTCCTGAGGATATTGCGAGGATATTTGATCCGTTCTTTACGACAAAGGAAAAAGGAACAGGTCTTGGACTGGCGATCGTTTACGGTATAATAGGCAAACATAGCGGAGAGATCTCGGTCAAAAGCGCACCTGATAAAGGTACTACCTTTACAATAACTCTGCCGCTTGAAAATGACGGACTCTCAGGAAGGGAAACAGCTTGAAAATATTAATCGCAGAAGATGAAGAAATAACGCTCAAACACCTCACATATACTCTTGAGCAGGAAGGCTATTCCATTACGGGTGTAGGGAACGGCCTTGATGCCCTCAAAAAAATCGAAAAGGAACACTTCGATCTCCTCATTGCCGACATAAAAATGCCGGGCATGGACGGCCTGACCCTGCTTGATGAAGTAAAGGCAAAAGGCATTGATATGGAAGTCATTATCATTACCGGCTTCGGCAGCATAGAGTCGGCGGTCAATGCAATGAAAAAGGGGGCCTTTGATTATGTGACTAAACCCTTCAACCTCGATGAACTGGGCCTGAAGGTCAAGAAGATCCAGGACATAAAGCGACTGGAGAAAGAAAATATCGCCTTTAAAATATCCCTTGGTTTAGGGAAAGATACCCCGATCATCGCAAAGAGCAGGACGATGAAGAAGGTGATAGATATAATCAACAGCATAACCGGTTCAGACTGCAATGTCCTTCTGACAGGGGAAAGCGGGGTCGGCAAAGGTCTTGTGGCAAAGCTGATCCACTATTCGGGATTAAGGAAGGACAGGCCCTTTCTGGCGGTAAACTGCGCCATCTTTACTGAAGAACTTCTGGCGAGTGAGTTGTTCGGCCATGAAAGGGGCGCATTCACCGGCGCTGTCTCTACAAAGCAGGGGCTGATCGAGATCGCCAATAAAGGGAGCCTGTTTCTGGACGAAATTGCAGAAATGACCCCCACCCTCCAGGCCAAGTTATTGAAGGTCATAGAGGACCGGGAATTCATGAGGGTCGGGGGCACCAAATCTATCAAGGTCGATATCAGATTTATAGCGGCCACAAACCAGAACATCAAGTCCCTCGTCTCAGAGGGCAGGTTCAGGGAAGATCTGTACTACAGGCTGAATGTGATGGATATTTACATCCCGCCGCTCAGGGAGAGAAAAGAGGACATTATCCCGCTCAGCAGGCATTTTCTGGAAAAACAGGCAAAAAAGGCGAACAAAAAAATAGTCGATATGAGCCCCGAAGCAGTCGATATGCTCGCGTCGTACGGTTTCCCCGGCAATGTAAGAGAGCTGGAAAATATTATCGAGAGGGCCGTGATCCTTGAAAAGACATCGCAGATCAGACCTGAGAGCCTTCCTCAGTCCATCAAGCTCTTTCAGGTAGAGACAGTTGACCCCAACAGAATCAGAAACCTCGAAGAAATTACCAAGGCATATGCAGAAAAGGTGCTTGAGCATTGTGAAGGCAATAAATCAAAGGCAGCAGAAATGCTCGGGATCTCACGAACAAGCCTCTGGCGGATATTGGGGAACAAATAAGATTCAAGATTCAAGATTCAAGATTCAAGATTCAAGATTCAAGATTCAAGATTCAAGATTCAAGATTTAAGATTCAAGATTCAAGATTCAAGATTCAAGATTCAAGATTTAAGATTTAAGATTTAAGATTTTAGATTTAAGATTCAAGGCTTCCGGGGACCTGCGTAATTTATATCTGATCTTAAAATTTTATTTCAAATCTGTTCAGTCGTGTTCATTCCTGAAACACTTATTTCCCCTCCTTTTTAAATTTATGTTTTAATTTTACGACGTTAACATCTGGCACGGGCCTTGAACATATACTTGCAATTAGAAAAAAAGGAGGAGAAAAAGTGAAGAGACTTTCAATGATTCTGGAAGACACAATGGCAGCGGTCGCTTTTGCTGAAGCTGGTGAAGCAGGAACTGTAAGAGAGATCCTGAATGAACATAGAGGACCAGGCAGTGCCATAGCTCAGTTGAGAGAGCAGGTACACCTGACTGTGGATGATCTTATCTCAATGGCAATAACCTTTGCAGAGGCCGGAGAACATGAAAAGGCAGCCGGTATACTGAAGGAAGCAGAAAAAACCCTCAGTTCAATCAAGGGGTCCCATCAGAAGGCACTTCGAAGATCTGTGCTGACAGCAAAAACGAATTAATCATCGATGAAGTATAATTACTAAGAAATAACTTAACAAAGCCTCATGATCGTCATTCTGTGCTTGACCCGGAATCCAGTGTTTTTTTAATAAAATTTCTGGTGTCCGCTGGAGTATCCCCCGGACTCCGTTCCGTGGCAGGAATGACAAAAATGTGGCATTGCAAACGTACTTCTTAGTAACAAGATTACAGTTAGATTATAGCTGTCAACTCTTAACAAAGAGGGAGATTAGCAATTGGCAAAATACAATAAAATCCTGGTGGCAGTTGACGGATCTGAGGCAAGCAAAAGTGCACTTACAGAGTCTTTTAAACTTGCCTTTGACGGGAAAAAATGGCTGACCGTAGTAGCGATCAATCCTCCGTATCAGGGTGACCTTTCACTTGTCGGCATTGGCAACACAGGCAGCGTTCTGCAGGGCCCCGGGGAAAAAATACTTGCCGAGGTGCGGGAAATAGCCGAGGCAAATCAGGCGTCGATAAAAACAAGGCTGGAAGAAGGCGAGCCCTATCTGAAAATAATTGAGGTCGCGGAAGAGGAAAGATGTGAACTGGTCGTGCTGGGCAGGCGGGGTAAAAGTCATCTTGAAAGGGCGCTGATGGGCAGCGTTACCGCGAGGGTAATTGGTCATTACCAGGGGAAGATAATCGTTGTACCGAGAGGGTCTTCCCTCGGATGGAAAAATATCCTCGTTGCAGCTGACGGTTCAAAAGACAGTGAAGATGCGATTGAAGAGGCCATTAATTATGCCAGGTCATATGACGGCTCTCTGTCCGTAGTCAACGCCGTTAGCGTAACAGATGAGTTCGAGGCCCTGGCCCCCGGCCTGCTGGATAAAATGATCGAGAAGGCAAAAACCTACCTTGAAGCCCTCAGAAAAAAGATAACAGATGCCGGGGTCAAGGCCGAGATATTCGTCAGACAGGGAGAGCCCTATAAAGTCATAACCGATCTTGCATTGCAGCTGAATGCGGACACAATCGTGATGGGGACCCACGGCAGGACCGGGATCACAAGAATTTTCATGGGGAGTGTGACGGCAAGGGTCATCGGCCATGCCCGGTGTCCTGTACTCGTGGTGAAGTAAAATTAAATTGCAGCTTTACATATCAGAACTTGTGCAGGCCGGATGAACCTGAAGATCTGGCATAAGATGATTGTCGGTATCTCCATTCCGTCACTGCTTGTTGTATTTGGAGGGCTTCTGAGTTATCAGTATCTGAATGATGTTAAAGACAGGCAGGGTTTTGTCCAGATAGCGGACAATCTCAAGGAAGAGACGCTCGAAGTCAGGCGAAATGAAAAAAACTTTCTCCTCCACAAAAATGCTGAATACTACAATTACTGCAGGGACGCCATATACATATTGAACAATTCTGTCAGTCATGTGTCCGGGGAGATCGTTGAGGATATAGGGAAGCACGATTTTTTGCAGCTCGGCAGCTCAATCAGAAAATACTCCGGACTGATGGACGCCCTTTTAAAGAATTATGATGAAGAGAATGAAGTCATCGAATCAGTAAGGGAGGAAGGCCGTAAGCTCGAGACGTATATAACCCAAAAAGACCATGCCGCCGAACTTTCAACGGACTTTATCCTTAACCTGAGACGACTGGAAAAAAATTATATGCTCTTTCGTGACAAAAATTCTTTTGACATGCTGGACAATGCCCTGTCACAATTGAAAAACACAACGCCATTTTGTCTTAAGTGTACACAGTATATCAATGCGGTCCACGGCCTCTTTTCCAGTTACAAAAAAAGTGAAGAGCTGGTCAATGAGCTGCAAATAGCGGGGAACAAACTTGAAGACATTACAAACAGGATAGCAGACAGAGAAAGGGAAGTAGTCAGGTCCTTTATTACATTGACACAGCGGCACCTCCTTGTGGCTGTGCTTCTGCTCTGCATACTGGGCCCCTATTTCGTATATAAAACCGCCAAGATGATAGTTGCGCCGATTAAAAGACTTGACGATATAACCAATAAAATATCGGAGGGGGACATATCCCTGAGGGCACCGATAAGGGAGCATGACGAGACATATTCCCTCGCTCTTTCGTTCAACAGAATGCTTGACAACCTGCAGCTTACGCAGCAGTCTCTTGAGAGGAGCATGGAGCTCCTGCAGGAAAAACAGTCGCAGCTTGTGGAGTCAAAAAAACTCGCATCCATAGGTACGCTTGCCTCGGGGGTAGCCCACGAGCTCAACAATCCCCTCAACAATATTTATACTACCGCGCAGAGGCTTATAAAAAAATCAGGAGACGAATGCGCACCATATGTAAAGAAAGGCCTTGACGATATCTTCGGTCAGACCATGCGGGTAAAAAAAATAGTGGGAGACCTTCTTGAGTTTGCGAGAGGACGGGAGCCCCAGTTAAGAGAAGTGGAACTGAACGGCCTCATACTAAACGCATACAGGCAGCTTGGAAACAACGGGAGAATCGACAATGTTAAATTCACATTTGACTCTGCCTCAGACAGAATAATGACACTCGCCGACCCCGAGCAGCTGGAACAGGTCTTTATCAACCTGTTTGCCAATGCGATTGACGCCATGCCTGACCAGGGAATTTTGAAGGTGAATACGGAACCGGAAGGTTCCGTTGTAAAGATAAAGGTGTCCGACACAGGTGGCGGCATGTCCCGCGAAACGATTGACAAGATGTTCGAACCATTCTTTACAACCAAGGACAGAGGCACAGGCCTGGGACTTGCCATCGTATTTAATATTATCCAGAAACATAACGGGGAAATTATTGCGGAAAGCAGTGAAGGACAGGGGACGACATTTTTCATTACATTGCCCGTGGAGAATTCATGATCATGAACTTAAGGATACTTGTCGCAGAGGATGAAGAAATAACATTGAACAACATCATAGACACATTGCATGAGGATGGCCACCATATTATTGCGGCCAAAGACGGCAGAGAGGCGCTGCAGAAGATAGGGACCGAACATTTTGACGTCCTCATTACCGATATAAAGATGCCCCACATGAGCGGTATCGAGCTACTGGAAAAAGTGAACGAAAAGAAAATGGACACAGAGGTGATAATCATCACCGGCTTTGGCAGCATCGGCTCTGCAGTGGAGGCAATGAAGAAAGGTGCATACGATTATATTACAAAGCCTTTTGACCTGGACGAGCTGTCGCTCCGTGTAAGAAAAATATTTGAGCAGAAGACGTTGAAGAAAGAGAACCTGGCACTAAAGGCATTCCTCGGCATGCACCGGGAAGTCCCGGTCATCGCAAAGAGCGGAAGCATGCAAAAGATACTGACTGTCGTAGAAGGTATGAGGGATTCCGACTGCAGCGTAATGCTCACCGGGGAAAGCGGTGTCGGTAAAAATCTCATAGCAAAGATAATTCATTCCAGCAGCAGGAGAAAGGACAAGCCGATGCTGTCCATCAATTGTGCGACCCTGACAGAGGAGTTGCTTTCGAGTGAACTTTTCGGACATGAAAAAGGCGCATTCACAGGAGCGGTCATGACAAAGCAGGGACTTGTAGAAATCGCGGACACAGGCACTCTATTTCTTGATGAGATCTCCGAGTTGTCTCCGAATCTGCAGGCAAAGCTTCTGAAGGTAGTTGAGGAAGGCGAATTCTTCAGGGTCGGGGGAACAAGACCCTTAAGGGTCGACGTGAGATTCATCGCTGCTACAAACCAGGACGTAAAACGTCTCATCTCTGAAGCCAGATTCAGGGAGGACCTGTATTACAGACTTAATGTCATGGAGTTCAGCATCCCCCCTTTGAGAGAGCGGATTGATGATATAAGACCTTTGAGCTCATATTTCCTCCGGAAGCATCTTCCAAAGTCCGGAAAGAAGATATCAGGGTTCACAAAAGAGGCGATGGATATCCTTCTAAACTACAGCTTCCCCGGAAATGTAAGAGAACTTGAAAACATTGTTGAACGTGCAGTCATCCTGGAAAAAACTTCGCTGATTACTGCTGATAGTATCCCCCGCAGCATCCGTCTTCTTCAGATCGAAACCCTTGACCCGGAGAAACTGAAGACTGCTGACGAACTTGTCAAGGAATATGCTGAAAAAGTGCTTAAGATGTTGAGCGGCAACAGGACAAAGGCAGCAGAAGCGCTGGGCATATCGCGGACAAGCCTGTGGAAGATATTGAAAGAAGAGTAAGTGTTAACACCGTTTAAATTCTTAACAATTCATAAATCCTATAATTTCTTTTACGCATTCCCTTTTTAAATCAGCAGATTACCAGCCGTTACATGCCGGGAAATTATCCCAAACAGCTCCTGCCTGCTGTTCATATTCTTAACGCTTATTTCAACCTCATTATTTTTCCTTTTAAATTCAGCCTGTTCTAATATGGCATGACTAATGCTTTATAAAGGGCACAACTCAGGAGGGTGAAGATGGGAAGACAATTATTATTCGTAACTTATCAAAATGAAGACTTTGATGAAGGCCTTTCTTATGCAGTTGATCTTGCAAAGACATTGGACAAAGATTTGACCATCTTAATGGCCCAAAAAAAGGGGATCATGAAAAGGCTTGAAGACGTCATGTCAGCTGTCACTTTTGCGGGTGCAGGTGAACACGAGACAGCAAGGGTAATTTTATCAGGGAAGATCGAAAGTGGATCATTAGAAAAACTCAACCTGCTGACTGAGAAATTTCAAAATGAGGGTGTCACTACAAAAGTATATATAGTGGGACTGGACGCGGTATCAGCCATAAAAGACTTTCTCAGGCAGAAAAATTCCGTTGATATGGTATTGCTGAGTCCTGGCGTAACAGACAACGGAAACATAAAGTTGAGTGAATTACAGAAGCTCGGGAGAAGTGCTTCAAAACCGGTGGTGACAATGTCAAAGCAGGTTTATGCTGCTTAGAAATAATTTATATCGAGGAGATGGCTAGATGAATTATATGTACCTTTACTTACCTGTTGCACTAACAAGTATTAATATTATGATCCCGGTCGGGCTCGGTCTGCTTGTCGGTCTTCTGTCAGGACTTTTCGGGGTGGGCGGAGGCTTTTTATTGACACCGCTTCTGATAATGTTCGGGATCCCGTCTACTGTTGCCGCGGCCACGGATTCCAACCAGATTGTTGCCGCATCAACGTCCGGGACATATGCCCACTGGAAGGTGGGCAATGTGGATTTCAAGATGGGCCTTTATCTGCTCATCGGTGGTTTTATCGGGGGGCTTGGCGGAGTGCAGCTTATCAAGGTCCTGAAAGCTACAGGCAATGCAGACTTCGTTATAAAGATGACATATGTGCTCATGCTCGGGATTGTCGGCACATACATGCTGGTTGAAAGCCTCAACAGTGTTAAAAAAAATAAGACCGCAGAGGTCAGGACCGAAAAAGAGACAGCACTGACAAGGTTCCTCAAAACACTCCCATTGCAGACTCATTTTGAAAAATCGGGGGTCACCCATTCCCTGCTGCTCCCCGTCATATTCGGCGGCTTTGTAGGAGTACTTGCGGCGATCATGGGAGTAGGCGGAGGTTTCCTGATGGTGCCGGTAATGGTCTACATCCTGAGAATGCCGATGCATGTTGTAGTAGGCACGAGCCTCTTTCAGATATTGTTTAACTGCATAGAGGTAACGTTCCTTCAGGCCTATACAAACCACAGCGTCGACTTTATCCTTGCCGTTCTGCTCCTTGTGGGCTCTACAGTCGGGGCGCAGGTCGGAGCGGTATTCGGCAGGAAGCTCAAGGGCGAGCAGCTGAAGATAATTCTTGCCGTGATAGTACTTGCCGTAACAGTAAAAATAGTCTTTGATCTTACATTAACACCATCACTTTTATTGACACACGGAGGGGGCCACTAAGATGAAAATACTATCTAAAATTATTATGGTAATTTTAAACCTTGCAGCATTGCCGGGGATATTCATTCTCGGGCTGCTTATTTTTACAGCTAATGCAAATGCTGAACTGACTGCAAAGGCCAATCATGACCACATCAAGATAGACTTTTTCTATCACGGAAGCACTGTTAGTGTAAGAGGCACGTCAGACCCGGGTACAGACCTGATTATAAAGATCACCTCTGCTGACGGTCATGAGTCTTTAAAACAGAAGGGGAAGGTCGGGGGGCTTCTGTGGATGAATACAGGCACCCTGAATTTCGAACATGTGCCTAACATCTATTCCATACACAGCACGAAAAAGATACAAGACATACTGAATCAGGAAGAAGCACTCAAATACGTAATCGGTTATCCAGCCCTTGAGAATCATGTCGAAATAGAACCTGTTGAAAATGACTCGGAACGGGACACTTGGTTCAAAGAATTCATCAGGTTCAAGGAATCTTCCAATTTGTACACGACTTCTGAGGGAAAGATAAGCACTACGTTAAAAGACGGCAGACAATCCTATTATATCCTGACGACCTGGCCTTATCAGGCCCCTCCGGGCGATTATCTCGCCACTGTTTACTCAGTAAAAGACGGAAAGGTCATTGAGACAGCAGAGTCTAAGGTAAAGGTAGAACAGGTCGGCATCGTAAGTCTCCTCGCCGGCATGGCAAAAAACAAAGGTGCCTTATACGGACTCATATCCATACTTGTCGCCTTGTCCGCTGGTTTCGGAGTCGGTCTTATATTCAGAAAGGGTGGAGGCGCGCATTAATGAGGACCTGTTTGTTAAATATGACTGCTCGTCATTCCCGCAGTCTGTTGAGCGGGAATCCAGGAAAATCGAAGTTGATTGAGGAATTTGATAATGATTAATGAAATACAGGATGCCGTCCGCCACAGTACAGGGGGGGCAAGAAAAGCATGTACGAATCGATAATTGTCGGTATCGACAGCTCGGAGTTCAGCAGGGCAGCGGTAATAGAGGTATCAAACTGGATAAAACGCCACGGCGGGAAGGCCGCCCTGGTCAACGGCGTATTCTTTGACCAGGAGGAATTCGGCAACGCTCCCGAAATACTGGATAAACGTGTCCGCCTGGGCAAAAAGATCTGTGATCAGACCAGGGACATGGTCAGGTCCGAATTTGGCATAGATATGGATTGCCTTGTGTCCGAGGGAGAGCCTCCTGAAGTAATAACAAATGCAGCACACGAGCGATCAGCAGACCTTATAGTCATGGGGACCTACGGCAGAAGAGGTTTTAAAAGGAGGCTCTTGGGCAGCGTCACATCAGACGTGATCGTGAACTCGCCCTGTGATGTGCTGGTTGTGAAAAAGCCGTGCAGCGAATGTACCGGGGAATACAAGTCCATCCTGGTCCCGTTTGATGGCTCGGTCTTCAGTCAGAAAGCACTCAACCGGGCATCTCAGCTGGCCGGGATTGCCGGAGCTGAGATAACGGTACTATACGTAATTCCGCGTTATGAGGAAATGCTTGGTTTTTATAAGAGCGAATCAATAAAGAAACGCCTTCGGGATGAAGCGCAGAAAATACTGGATACAAGCGTCAGGATCGCTTCTAAGGAAAAGGCATCAGTAAAGACCGAAGTTCTGGAGGGACAGGCCGCAGATCAGGCTGTTAAAGCAGCCGGGAGATTAAAAAACGATTTGATAATTATGGGAAGCCACGGATACCGGGGCGTAAACAGGGCGATTATCGGAAGCACTGCCGAGAGGGTGATCATAAACGCCCCCTGCCCTATATTGATAGCGAGGTAATAACAGATGAAAGGTTACAGAAAAATATTAATCGCGGTAAACGGTTCAAAGGACGTTATCAGACAGGGACTGCAACTCGCGTGTGATGAAAAATGCTGGGTCACGGTAGTCAAGGTCCTTCCCCCGAATGAAGGTGATTTGAGTCTTGTCGGGGTCAGGAATATTGAGGACGTGCTGAACAGCAATTGCCGTAAAGAGATCTCAGAAATAACTTCGGTTGCAGACAGCGAAGGCGCCCTGATAAAGACCAGGATCGAGGAAGGGGCCATTCACGAAAAGATCGTTAAAGTTGCAGAAGAAGAAAGATGCGACATAATAATAATGGGTGCAAAAAAACGAAACTGGATCAGAAAGCTTTTTGGAGACAAGGTAATTGAAAAAGTTATTAATCTTGCACCCTGCCCCGTGTATATAGTAGGAGCGTAGCAATCTTTAGACGTCCATCAGTAAAACCAAATTAAAGCGTTTGATCACCCTGTTCAAACGTTCATGCTCGGTATGGCAGAGAGACTGAATTACGACATCGCAGCGCCCAATGTCATCCCTATGGGTAATCGTCTCTTCTCTTCCCCTCAGGACAGGATCAAGTATGGATTCAGTACAAGTGCGTAAAAAAAGCTGCAGCCTTTAAGTCAAAGGGCTCAGAAAAAAACATCTATCTTAGCCACACAGTGCGATCCAGCGACATCAGCAGGACGTTTAATGAGTATTGCTCTCAGGGTAACCAGGTTTTTCAACGCCTTCATTATCTAAGTTCTGTTCCCTGATTTATCAGATAAGCCTGACATTTGATGATTCGCATCTGTTCACCCTTGTTCATATTTGAAACACTGATTTTTCCGAGTGTCTCCAAATTATCTTTATTAATCAATTAGTTTAATATTGGCACGCCATTTGATCTTACAGAGATAAAAGATCAGGAAAGGAAGACACCAGCATGAGAGAAAGACTTTTATTCGTAACAAAAGGAGGTGAGAACTTTGAAGAAGGATTCTCTTATGTAGCTGAACTGGCAAAGACGCTTAAGGCGGGAATATCGATATTGCTGGTTTGTGACAAACGGTCAAGAGATACGTATGAAGATTTTATGAGTGCTGCAGTGTTTGCGCAGGCCGGTGAATTCAAAACTGCGAAAGAGCTGTTGCATGAGCAGGAAATTGAACTGGAGGCAGAAGCAGACAGCATGCTCAAAGGACTCTTATTGAAGTACGGAGAAATCGCCGGTGATATTAATTGCCGTATAGCTATCGGTGATGCACTCTCTTCTATAAAAGAGTATCTGAAAAACAGACCCAATATCGATATGGTCCTTATAAGCCCGAGTCTTTCAAAAAGCAGTCAGACAATAGATCTGAAGAACTTAATCAGAAAAATATCAAAACCTGTAGTCACTATCTCGCAGCCCCTTCAGGCCGGAGCATAGATACAGGTAAGACACGGAGGAAAGAAATGAAAGGTATAAGAAAAATGTTAGATAAATTTGAAAATGCCATGGCTGCAGCAGCATTCGCTGAGGCAGGTGAAGTCGGTACAGCAAAGGAATTCATTAAAGATGAACAGCATCAGAGAAAACAGCCGTTGAAAAGGATCAACGCCTCACTGGTCGCCAATTCATCCAGATAATTTACG
Organism: Nitrospiraceae bacterium; assembly: GCA_003599025.1. Classification (GTDB taxonomy): domain Bacteria; phylum Nitrospirota; class Thermodesulfovibrionia; order UBA6902; family UBA6902; genus UBA6902. Next base: position 17,797 of record QZIL01000073.1, read on the forward strand.
ATCTAAAATTCAAATTCGTTTGTGGAGGAAATATGTCAGCGCAGAACAAAAACGTCAAAAAGAAGCCTGTCGGAAAGATGGTCCTTATGGGCATCATCTCGATAGCACTATATACAGCACTGTTGTTAAAACAGGACCTGATCATTCAATACATCGGCCGCGGCAGTCTGTATGCATTTATACCAATAACCATGGCATTCATATTCTCATTTGTCCACGGTACATTTACAGGAGACTTCTGGACCGTACTTGGAGTAGAGGCCTCGAAAAAGAAGGGGGTAAAATAACATGCACGAAATAGCCCAGGTAGCAGCCAATTTTATTCATCTTGATATAGCGAATATCACATATCTGTTTTTTGTCGGCTTTGTAGGGGGACTCGTAAGCGGCTTTATCGGTTCAGGCGGCGCATTTGTGCTGACCCCGGCCATGATGAGCCTTGGAGTACCCGGACTTGTGGCAGTGGCAAGCAACATGTGCCACAAGTTTCCCAAGGCGCTTATCGGATCCATTAAGCGCGCGAAATACGGTCAGGTCGATGTAAAACTCGGCATTGCACTTGGAGTATCTGCTGAAGCAGGTGTCCTTTACGGTGCCCATATACAGGAAAGCATCAAAAAGGCCTTTGGAGAGGCTGGATCAAACCTGTATGTAAGTTCAGCCTTTGTCGTAATACTAGCTGTAGTAGGCGGGTTTGTATTATTCGATGCCTGGAAAACATACAAATCCGGAAACAGCAATGAAGTGGAAAAGGTCACAAAGATCGCACGCTGGGTCCAGTCTGTCAACATCCCCGGCACAATGGTTTACTTCAAGAGCCTGAATGCCCGGGTGTCTGTGCTTTTCACAATACCGCTCGGATTTGCGACCGGAATGCTGGCAGCAACCATAGCCGTCGGAGGTTTTGTCGGTGTCCCTTCAATGATCTACGTCCTGGGTGCTCCAAGCCTTATGGCATCAGCTACAGAGCTTGTCATTGCGTTTGTCATGGGACTGGGCGGCTCCTTCAAATATGCGATGCACGGTCTTGTTGATATCCGTCTTGCCATGATCATCCTTGCAGGATCCTTATTCGGAGTGCAGCTCGGCGCAATGGGTACCACCTATGTAAAACCGTTCATGATCAAAATGGTAATGGGCGTTATCATGGTCATCGTGCTTTTCAGCCGCGGCCTGATGGTACCTGTGTATCTTTCTCAACTCGGCCTCATAGAGACCCTGAGCGAGAGTACAACCAACATGATGAAGAGCACAAGCTTCGGCATAATGGTGACCGCCCTTGTCCTCGGCGCATTCATTGTACTCAAGGCGATGTGGCAGGGACGCAGTGAAGAAAGAAAGGCAATAGCAGCAGAAGAGGCATTAAGCCACAGGAAGATGTAGCAGCAATGAGCAAGTCTCAAATAACGTTTATAAGAGGTTATAAAGAATGAACAGTTACAGGAAGGTCTCTGAAGCAGACAACAGACCCAAAAACATATTAAACAGAATCCTGCCGGATGATTTCATTTCATCCCTGAAATCTCTTCTGGGATTAAATAAAAGAAACAACGGCGTGCAGCCGTCCTTTCAGTCGGTGTTCAGCTCCTACAGAAAAGTGCTTGAGAACAGCAACAGGGCTGTAGGGCTTGTCTCGGAAATGAACAGCAGGCTCGGAGGAGACTCCCCGGCAGATATGAACCATGTAAAAAACATTTATTCATCATTGCATCTCGCAGTTGAAACTGCCATAAAGAATTTCGATATATTTACAGAGTACAAATATATGGAACTTCATGAGGTATTCAGCCGTATTAACAGGCAGATCAATGACATTATCAATGGTACTGCATCAGTGGACCTTCCTGAACCTGCACATTCACCTTCTCCTGAATCAGCAAGACTTAGTACAAACGATAACGACCCGAAAATTCTGCAACACATAGCCCCGCTTAACCTGGTTGATCCGATATTTGATAATTTTACGCCTGAAGGCTGTAAAACCATTCACGACATTATCAGATTCATGCATGTAAAATCCGTCAGTCATCTCGCCAGGCGCGGAAACTCAAATCACTGTTCAGTGCCTGAGCAGTTCTCACCGGCCATGCGTTAGAGGTGTCTGAAAAAACGGGATCTGTGACTTTAAAATGAGGAGAGACAGGAGATTACAGACAGAACTGTGGCCCCGGCTGAAGGTGAAATTGAAAATAAAATCCCCTTTCTCTTTCCTGAGCGGTCCGAATAATAATCGCTCGTGAGAAATTCACAGGCGCTGAATCGTAGCAGCTCTGCTTCTTATTAACTGGTGGCCATGACAGCAACCAGGGCTATCAATATAGAAAAGAAAAAAATAAAACCTACTGTCTGGAGAAATTTCATGTCTTCCCTCCTTTCCTGACATTATCCTGAGGCAATAATTTTAATATGACCGGAAATCAACGGACCGGCAAGAGAGCCACTACGGTTTAAACCGTAGTGAATTAATTATGTACCCACATCAACTGTCCTGTCTACTAAAAAAGATTAATGTCTGCATAAGAGGTGTTGTTTCAGATATATGATTAGAACCTATCTCAAAATAGGTTCGTCCGATAGTTAAGTCATTCCTGCAAGCGAAGCGCATCGGAAATCTGTCTGAAAAAAAAGAAAGATTCCCCCGAACAAGTCGGGGCAGGCTCCCGAGCCGGAATGACAAAGTACTCAATAATGGTCTTGTTTGATTTTGAGATAGGTTATAGAAATTACAACCTGACAATATCGAGGACATCTCTGAGAGGACTTTGAATATTTTCGGCACTGCAGGACGTTAATATAAATATAACACCCGAAAGATCAAACGGCACATCCATATAACGGTCTCTAAATTCCCGTTTTTTAAAGGGAGCAATAACTTCCATCAGTATCGAGGTTATATCACCGCTGAATTCACTAACAGCAGTGTCCAGTCCCTCGAGCATAATGACCGGATCTGCAGCATCTGCACGACGGATTTCTTCGATAATACATCCGGGCCTTGCGTCATCAGAGGCCCTGCCAATACCTAAGATATCAGACTCCTCCCTTGTCTCAGACAGAGAAATAATTGCGAACTTTCTGTTCATGGCACCGGCAATAGTTTTGCCGAGTGAGATATGGCTTTCGCGCGATTGTCCCTCAATGCAAAGGACATTGCGCCCCCCGTTAGAATATTTGTGTCTGAGAGCATCTTTAACAGATGTGAGCAGGTCATCGACCCTGACCGGTTTTTCAATATAGTGAAAGGCACCCATCCTGAGGGCCTGCACAGCAGTGTCTACAGTCGCATATCCGGTAATCATAATGACGCGCGTATCGGGATACTTGCTGACGGTTTCTTTAATAATAGCGGTCCCGTCAACTTCTCCCATAATCAGGTCAGTTATCACCAGGTCAATATCAGATTCCTCCATCCTGGCGATGGCCTCGGTCCCGCTGCCTGCCGTTACAACTTCGTAGTTCTCCTTCTCAAGGATGTATGCCAGACTCTCCAGAGCGATACGTTCATCATCAACCACAAGTATCCTGGGCTTTTTCAGGTCATTGATAAACCTGCCTTTCAGGTGTTCCAGTATTATCTGCCTGCTGCTGCTGTCACGCACGTGTTCATTCAGTATTTTTTCAATTCCATCAAGGTCAGGCTTATTTACAGATTTCCTGTTCCAGGGCAGGATGGAGAGGTAACCGACATAAGCGAGCGAGTTTTCATGTCTGGCGGTTGCAGTATTCAGTGTAGCAAGCGCTTCCAGTGCTTCCAGTGTCGTATCCGCAATTTTCCTTACATTAGCAGGCATGCCTGATGAGGCAAGCCATTGCCTCAGTTCCTGAAGTGTTAAGGAGCGAAGCTTTTTGTTAAGTTCTCCGAAGTCGTTCAAGTTGTGTCTCTGAAATCGATATAATTATGTTCCGGTCAACTTACTGAAATTGCATGTAAGTATACCAGTTTATTAACGACAAGTAAAATTCACAGGCCCCATATGACAAACTTGACAGCCATACATTTCTTTATCATTGTCCCGGGAATATAGTATCCTAAATACGCAAAAAAATGAAATTAAAAATCTGGCATAAAATGATTATCGGCATCACCATCCCCTCCCTTATCGCAGTGTTGGGAGGCATTCTGACCTACGGTTATATGAATGATATAAAAAGCAGACAGGGTTCGATGCGTACCGCTGACGGGTTGAAGGAGAGTGTTCTTGAAATAAGAAGACATGAAAGAAATTTTCTTCATTACAGGGACACTGAGCATCAGAAGCGACTCCTCTCTGCCATAAACACATTGAAGCAGTCGGTCAATAGTATTTCTCCCAATACAGCTGAAAAGATCGCGAGACGCGGATTTCCCCTTCTGAGCAAGACCAGAGAACAGTATGCAGCCCTTACCGGCAGGCTGCATGATAATTTCCTTAAAGAAACAGAGGTCATCGAAAAAGTCAGAAGGGAAGGTGACAGACTGGAAACACTTGTAGCATCAAGGAAACAGGCAAAAGAACTTTCAACAGACTTTGTGCTCCGCCTCAGACTGCTCGAAAAGAACTACATGTTTTATCGTGACAAAGAGTCTTTTTCAGACCTGGACAGGAGCCTTTCACAGATAAAAAACCTTACCCCGTTCTGCTACAGCTGCACTCCTTATATTGAGTCTGTACACGAACTGTTCACTGTCTATAGAACAGGGAGTTCTCTGACGGAAAGCATCCAGGCAGCAGGCGACAGGCTTGAGAGGATCACAGAAGAGATAGCAGAGAGTGAAAGACAGCGGATCAGTTCCTTTATAGATCATACACAGAACCTACTGCTCGTGGCCCTCATCCTGCTGTTCTCCCTGGGACCGCTGCTGGTATACAAGACCTCCTCTTATATAGTCAGACCTATCAACAGACTTGCAGAAATCACGAGGAAGATTTCAGACGGGGACATAGCATTGCGGGCGCCTCTTAAAGAACATGACGAGACTTACTCTCTTGCAGTCTCCTTCAACAGCATGCTCGATAATCTGCAGCAGACCCAGCAGTCTTTGAAAGAGAGCCTGGCCCTCCTGAATGAAAAGCAGGCACAGCTTGTGGAATCAGAGAAACGTGCATCAATGGGGTTTCTCGTTGCAGGAGTGGCACATGAGCTGAACAACCCCCTGAATAATATTTCCCTCAGGGCAGAGATAGTCAATAAAGAAATACAGAAATTTTCTGACGAAAGACTGAACAACTACGTGCAGGACATTGTCATTCAGAGTGAACGCGCCCATAACATCATTAATAATCTGCTCGACTTTGCAAGGGCCCGCAAATCAGCAGAAATGGAAAGACAGGACATTGTACGCATCGTAAACGATTCCCTGAATCTGGTCGCCAGTCAGCTAAGGGTCACAAATATAAAACTGAACAAGGACATCCCTGACGGGTCTTTCTTTGTCAATGGAAACCGCAGCAAACTGGAACAGATACTCATCAGTATCATAACCAATGCCATTCAGGCGATGAAGGATGCCGGCACATTGACCGTCAGTGTAGGCCCGGATGATAAGAACAAGAATGTTCTCGTAAAAATCAGCGATACCGGTAAAGGGATCCCTGAAAGCGACATAAGGAATATCTTTGAACCCTTCTTCACAACAAAACCCCCTGGCGAAGGCACCGGCCTCGGCCTGGCTGTAAGTAAGACACTAGTAACCGAACATAAAGGTGAAATCCTTGTGGATAGCAGAGTCGGAGCCGGGACCACCTTTATGATGAAACTGCCTTTGATCATCGGATCATGAACAATGCTTTCATCAAAATAGCTGACTGCCCAAAAACAGTCTCCCTATAGACTGGGTACGAAGATGTCTAAAATTACCTTGACTTTCTCCGGAAAGTACGGAATAATCGTACTTACTGGAGGAATCTGACATGGAAAAGGCCCATACGCCATACCTGGACTACATCTACCTGATGGACTCATTGCGTGATTACGCCTCCCCCAAATCCAAGCTGACGACCATGATCAAATCAGGAGAGGTAATCAAGCTCAGACGCGGGCTTTTCCTCGACAGCCGCGCAGAGTATTCAATTAAAACTCTGGCAAACAAAATATACGGCCCGTCATATATTTCATTTGAATACGCGCTGTCATATTACAATCTTATACCTGAGCGCGTCGAGACTGTCACCTGCGCAAGTTATTCTAAAAACAAGAGCAGGAGATTTGATACACCGGTGGGGTCATTCCTCTACAGGAGTTTACCGCGGGCCGCGTATCCCTACGGCATCGCAAGGCTGGAGGAAGGGAATAATCCCTTTCTCATCGCCACCAGGGAAAAGGCCCTCTGCGATACCCTTTCCAAAATCAGCGGGGTCGCAAGCATGAAGGCGCTCTCTGTCACCCTTTTTGGAAATCTCCGGATCGACAGGGAAGAACTGTCTGCGATTAATGTGAAGGACGTCGCGCTTCTCGCGCCTCTGTACAGGAAAAAGACCGTATCACTGTTCCTGCAATATCTCCAAAAGGAGGCTCCACGTGCATAGCGCTGTTGAGGACATGCTCAGTAAGTATGACTGCAAAACACCGGACGATTATAAAAACGCCCTGAAAGAAATACTGCAGGAGATAGCGCTTCTGGGTCTGTTCCGCGCCAACCTGTTTGACACGGCCGCTTTTTACGGCGGGAGCGCGCTCAGGATTTTTTACGGACTTGACCGTTTCTCAGAGGACCTCGATTTTTCGCTGCTTAAGAAGTCGGACAAGTTCGATATCGCGCCGTATTGTGACTTTATCAGGGATGAAATGGCGGCCTTCGGGTTTGAGGCGGAGGTGACTAAAAAGGTAAAGTCCGGCAAGTCAAACATCGAATCGGCCTTTATAAAAGCAGGAACGCTTATTCATCTGCTTCAGATTGAATCCATCAAGCCTCCGGTCTCAGCCATAGCCGGGAATGAGCTTTTGAAAATTAAAATTGAGATCGACACTGATCCTCCTGCAGGCGCCAAGCATGAAGTGAAATATCTCCTGACCCCGGTCCCCTGCCATGTGAGGATATTCTCTGCTTCGTCCCTGTTTGCCGGGAAGGTGCATGCCCTTCTGTGCCGTGACTGGAAAAGCGGGCGGATGAAGGGAAGGGACCTTTATGATTATGTATGGTATCTCTCAAGGGCAACTTCGCTCAATATTCTTCATCTAGAAGAAAGGATGAAGCAGACAGGGCATCTGAAAGAGGACGAAAGGTTAACGTCCGCAGGGTTAAAAGAGATGCTTGCGGAGAAGTTTTCATCCATTGATTATGCGCAGGCAAAACAGGATGTCATGCCGTTTATAAAAGATCCCCGCACGCTTGAGCTATGGTCTGATGATTTTTTCCGTTCCATAACACGGGATAAGCTGATCCATATAGAAAATACCGGGGACATAAATGCCTGACTTTATCTCCGAAGACCAGATCAGGCTGGCCCTGGTGCAGAGACTTCAGCATATGCACTGGTATGATTCGTCAGACTGTTACACTGAAGACCCGAATGAATAACGGTTGCATCCGCTGCAACTGTTCCAGCCGTTGCAACTTCTAAAACACACGACCGGGTGATGGGATTAATATATATCAGATTGCTTCAGATATGCCGGATAAGCCAATAACACATCTCTCGAAGATAGAGTGGTCAATGAGTCTGATCACCTCATAATCACAATGAATCGATGAATTATTGAGAAGGCAATACCTAATTTTGCAAAAATAAACTATTATTGTTCATATTGCTGTAATCCTTTGACAGCAGCTTTAATCTCTTTTTTCAAGGTATCGGCATTGTGATTATTCGGCAATCAGCCTCTCCTGTCAATATTATTTTGGACAGCAATAAGCCAGTATAATACTGAAGTAAACTTCCCGGAAGGAGGATATCCCATGTTCCACTGGCTGCGTGACCGCCGTCGTGCCAAGGTTCGAAAGCGCCCGTTCCCCCCGGAGTGGGAGGCCATTGTGCGCGAAAACGTAGTCCATTACTGTATGCTCGATGACGCAGAGCGTACTGAGCTGCAGGCCATGATGCAGGTCTTCCTTGAGGAGAAGCACTGGGAGGGTTGCGGCGGGCTCGACCTGACCGACGAGATCCGGGTCACTATAGCGGCCCAGGCATGCCTGCTGCAACTGGGGCTCACCCATAATTACTATCGCAATGTGAAGTCGATCCTCGTTTACCCATCCACTGTAGTGCCTCCTGAGCGCCAGCCTGGTGTATTCGAACACATGAGCGGCCCGGTAGAGCCTGCCGTCCCGCTACTGGGGCAGGCCTTGTACCAGGGTCCGGTGGTCCTCGTGTGGGACGCTGTTTTCCATGGAGCGCGCCACCCTGAGCAGGGTCATAACGTGGTTTATCATGAGTTTGCCCACAAGCTTGACATGCTTGACGGAGCTGCTGACGGCACCCCGGTGCTCACAAGCCATGAACTGTTAAACGAATGGGTGGCCGTGTGCTCTGCAGAATTTCTGCGGCTACGCCGCCTCTCTGAGCAGGGCCGTAAAACCTTCATCGACTCCTATGGCGCGAAGAACGAGGCAGAGTTCTTTGCCGTAGCAACCGAGGAGTTCTTTGACCGTCCCCTTGCCCTTCAGAAACATGCCCCTGACCTTTACCGCGTTCTCAGCGCCTACTACCGTCAGGACCCGGCTGGGCGTGTAGACCGGACATGCCGCGAAAATCTTTCCTAATCTGTTAACATCATAAATCATATGGGACCGCTCCTTGCCATTGACCTTGGTATAAAGACAGGCCTTGCGCTCTACAGGCCGGAGGGAAAGCTGTGCTGGTACCGGTCCAAAAACTTCGGGACCGCAACAGCATTAAGGCGCGGTGCAAACAGCCTGCTGAACAGTCTGCCCGATCTTGCACTGCTTGTAGTTGAAGGCAGCGGACCGCTTGCCGTGATATGGGAGCGTGAAGCTGAACGCAGAAATATCCTTTATAAAAGGATCTCTGCGGAACAGTGGCGGCATACACTATTGTATCCCAGAGAACAGCATACCGGTCTTCAGGCGAAACATCATGCCGATGACCTGGCCCGCAGGATTATCAAATGGTCCGGGATAACCCGGGCTTCCTCTCTGAGACATGATACAGCAGAGGCAATCCTCATCGGGTTCTGGGCTGTACTGGAAGCTGGCTGGCTTAAAGAATTACCCCATGAACTGCGAAGATAAAGCTAATACCCGACCCCCGACGTGTCACTTCCCTCATTCCTGAATTAAAGCACCGCATGCATCAAAGCTGTCGAGAAAAATAGGATACGGCTCATTCGGGCAGAGGTCATAGAGCTTTTTCACAAAGTCCAGCACATAAGGGGCACTGCGGTGCTTCATATGGGCTGCATTGTCGGCAAAAATCATAAAATGGATAAAACTCGCCGGGTCCTTCTTCAGCTGCAGCGATTTGTAAAGCAGGGTTTTGGGTTCATTTTCCCTTACCTTCGAGATGAGTTCGCTAATGGTATTTTTAGCGTCTTCAATCTTTTCCTTGTGCACTGTAAAAGGGATCATTACGTATTCATTCATTGTTAGCCTCTCTTTCTTTTATTGGATTTCTTCAATATAACGATGCTAAACCATTGTGTCACAATAGGGAAAAGGCTTGTATTGTCATTCCGGACTTGATCCGGAATCCAGTCTATTCAACGTATTACAAGCCGCTGGATACTGAATCCCCGACAAGTCGGGACAGGCAAGTTCAGGATGACAATTGTGACACAGTCTGTTCGCAGGAATGACGACACTAAGTACACCTCATTCAGCACTTAAAACAACAAAGCTTCAGTGTTGAACTGACAGTCCTGTCAAACATCCGTCTTTTTATTCAGCACATCAAGAACCGTCTTCATCAGTAAAAACAGATATCCCATGTCCTCTTCTTCCAGATGAAGGACCCCCTCTTCCTGGTCAGCCTCAAACAGTGTCTCCACTATATACCTGATAACATAAGGCTGCGAGGACATCTGTACCTGCGCTACCCTCTCAAAGAACTTTTCATGCGCCCCGCCAAGACTTTCAAGAAGCTTTTCATTGTCTTCATAACATTTGATTATCTCATCGGAAGATACCTTGCCGATTTTCCTCCCGTACCCGTTCTGAAACATCCGGTTTATGACAAAGAACATGTATACAGCAAGCTCCCTTATTTCCTGGTCAAGGTCTTCGGTCATTTCCATGATAAAGGCCAGGATCTCGGGCTGATTTTTCCCGACAGCCTGCGCCTCTTCATATGCCTGCTCGTCAGTATAGGCGGCGAACCCCTCGCATGTTTCATCTACTAATTCTTCTGATAACGGTTCCATATGTTTTTCCTTCCTGTTAATTAGTATCTGTAGCGGAAACTATAAATTACTTCCTTAGCTGGGTTGTCATTTCGACCATCGGGAGAAATCTTTCGGTATTGCAACTGGTTAAGATTTCTCGCTTTGCTCGAAATGACATGTTAATATCAAATTATCACTTTCCTCAAAAGATACTAATTAATCCCTTGGATGCCTGCCGGTGTCGCCTGCAATTTATTATAGGGATGTACTCCTTTAAAAGAAACCTCCCTGACCGGACGTTTTTCACTTCACCGTCTCGCACTCCCAGAAGACTGTGTGAGGACATATCTCCTTGCAGTATTTGTAGTCTATCCTGTTAAACAGCAAAGTGATCGCCTCTGATTTTGACGTAACAGGGTGGTCAATCGCAAGCATCTTAAAAAATTCAGACGACTGTAGCAACTCTCTGACAGGGGTCTTGACATTGGCGAGGGCAAGACCGACACCTTCTTTCTTCATTTCCTCAACCAGCCCCTTCAGCTCGTCAACGCCTGTTGTATCAATCTTGTTTACCATCTCCATGTCCATAAGCACAAACTTCAGCCCGTTTTTCTTGTCCCGCACCTTCTGCATTATCTGCTCTTTTATATATTCAGCATTCGCAAAATATATCGAAAAATCCGGGAGTATATAAAGGATCTGCGGGCAGACCGGTTTATTCGTTTTTTCAGCATTGACGAATATCTCGGACCGCTGGTCCCTTGTCAGCACAACGATCCTCGGGGTCATTGACTCCCACAGGAAAAGGAGAAGCGCCAGTGCGATGCCTATGAAGAGTGCATAATCAGGTTTCGTAATCAATGCGAACACAAAAGTAGTTGCAGCGACTATGGAGTCATTTCTGCTCGTTTTAAACAGTTTCAAAAACTGCTTCGGGTGCACGAGCCCGGCGACCGCTGACATCACTATAACTGCAAGGGTAGCCTTGGGCAGAAAATAAAAGGCCTTTGTGAAGAAAAGCAGCGTGCTCATGACAATCAGTCCCGATACAATATTAGTAAGTCCGGTCCTGCCGCCTGTCTGGATATTTACCGCGGTCCTTGAGAAAGAGCCGCTTACCGGATAGGACATGAAGAATGAACCTATAAAGTTGGAAGCACCCTGCCCTATCAGGTCCTGATTGACATCCGGCTGCTCCTTTGTCTTTTCCACGACCGCCTTGGAGATCGCAAACGCCTCCATGAATCCGATAACAGAGATGATAATTGCAGGCCCTATAAGACGCAGCACATTTTCAAGATTAGTAAGAGTAATGGTCATTACAGGCATCCCGGATGCACTTACTGACTGCGACATATCAAACAATCCGCTTACAGGGAAAGCAAACTCCGGCAGCCCCTCCGGCATCTGCCCGATGATCTTAACCCCCATATTGCTGAGTTCAAGAAAATAGCATATAAGTGTCGTTGCCGCTGTTGCCACCATCGCACCCGGAAAATATTTGTGTATCCTTTTGCCGGCGACTATTATAAGGAAGGCCACAGCCCCGATACCAACGGAATACGGGTTGGTCTTTGTAATCGTCTCGCCTATCTCTATCATAATCGGGAGGACGAACTCGCTGTCCTTTATATCAATGCCAAGGAGGTGCTTTACCTGGGTTAGTCCGATGATGATCGCTGCCGCATTGGTAAAGCCGATAATCACAGGATGGGACACGAACCTCATGATAAAGCCGAGCCTGAATATACCCATCAGCAGCTGGCATATGCCGACAAGAAAGGCAAGCATAATCGCCATATGAATAAATTCCGGGGTCCCCGGCTGCACAAACGGCAGTATGGCCGAATATGTCAGAAGGCTCACCATCGCGACCGGTCCTGTAGCCAGGAGGGAGGTCCGTCCCCATAAAGCGCCGATAATCGGAGGGATTGCCCCGGCGTAAAGTCCGTATATCGGACTGATCCCTGCAATCATTGCATACGACATGGACTGCGGTATCAGGACCACTGCAACGGTAATTCCTGCAAGCAGATCAGGCAGGAGATCTTTCTTTTCATAATCTGACAACCATGAAAGAAACGGGAATATGGTATTTATCTTTTTCATCATAATATAATCACTTAATTTACCACGAAGGCACAGAGGCACGGAGAAAACAATGAAATCACGGCCAGTCCTGTGTGCTTAAGTCGCCTGCCTTGAGTCACCAATGTGGTGAAGGATGTGCCCTGGTCTTTTCTCTTATTTTTCATCTCTGTGTCTCTGTTTCTCTGTGGTTAACTGCTTTTTTCAGGTCAAGTTACTAAAAGAGAGGTGAAATTATATTACTTATCAGGCGTCATTTGCAATAATTCGGAGGTAAGATAATTTCGTTGTTATACAGCTAACAACCAAACGCACTGAAGGGTACAGAGCCGATACCCTTTATTTTTGTGTAGGATACGGACATGCTTACGATACTGTTCACTATTTACTGTTCACTGTCTTTATATGGTCTCTGATAAAGTCCTCTATGAACATATCTGCGACCGCGTCGTTAAAAAGGGCCATATCCAGCTGCTTTGTATAAACAGTAAACTTGCCCATCTTTTCCAGCAGGCCTTCAATGTCATGCAGTTCATACTTTGTAAGCATCGCATCCACACAGTCATCAATTACGTTCACCTTGAAATGCATCGCCTCAAGGATTTCCCTTATGAGCCTGACCCTCCGCAGTTTCCTGTCTTCAACAGCGCCGCCGCCCTTGAAAAAGAACTTTATGTAGTTGTCATTGATGTTTTCTCCTGCATAAGCCTCGACCATTGAAAAGTGGAAGCCGAGCCTGATGCTGAAGTTCATGTGATGTTTTGAGATTATCGCATAGCTCTTTTCCTGTGTCTTGCGCAACTGCTCTTTTGTCAATGATGATGTCTGCGCGGCTGAGCCTATTCCCTGTGCACCTGAGGGTGTGACGCCCGGCCATCTCATATTTGTAAGCCCCTTGAGAAAGGCTGAAAATGGTATTGATGTAATATGCTCAGGCCCGGCCTTTTTAGGCCTGCCTTTGACACCGCCTTCAACGTCTATCAAACGGACATCAACCGGGATCCCCGCTTTAAGTATAATCGACTGCAGTTCTATGTCTTTTGTCTCACCCGCCTCAGCAAAAGCAATGGAGGACATGAAGTCTTCGATACCGTCGATCTCAAAACCCTTTCCTGTCTGAAACATCTCTGCCATTGAGGTTTCATGGGCAAACCTTGTTATATCGTGAAAGGTCCTGCAGTTCTCAGGCCGGAAATACTCTTTGTCCGGATCAACCAGATTCAACGGCGATATCAGCTTAAGCACCCTTTCAAAAACCGAATGTAGATGTGTCCGCTGAACAGGAGCTTTATGGCTGCGGGCATATTCCAGGATTTCATCCACTCTGCCCTCATAGACCCTGCAGTTGAAGGCGTCGACTGTAATCTCCCTGCCGCTCCCGATTTCCTCTGTGGCATTACCCGTATTCAGTATTGTAGGAACATTATATTCCCTTGAAAGAGACGCCATATGTCCTGTAACCCCTCCTATATCTGTTACTATGGCTGACGCCTTGTTCATCACCTTAACAAATCTGGGATTGGTATGCCTTGCTATAAGCACTGCTCCCTCGGGAAAGTCCGTCAGTTCCCTCTCGTGTCTCAATACAAAAGCCCTGCCATGCCCGGCGCCCTTGCAGGCTATGACGCCCTTGTCAAGCAGCACTTTGCAGCTGTCCACTTTAGGGGGGCCCTTCCTTTCAGACGAGTGGGAATCCAACATTCTGAGAGGACGGGTCTGCAGAATATAGAGGCGGTTCCTGCTATCAACCGCCCATTCAATGTCCTGGGGCCCCGAATAATGTTTTTCGAGTGCAAGAGAGCAGTTATAAAGTTCAATTATCTGCTCGTCCGAAATAGACTGCTCCCTTCCAAGCCTGTGGGGTACCGCAATTTCCTTCGTGTCGTTATCGTCAGCGCACACAAGCATGGTGCTTTTGTTCGTGATCTTTTTTTCTAAAAAGTCCCCTGTGGCCTTATTTATAATGAACGTGTCAGGGTCTGCCGAGCCATCAACAACCGCTGCACCAAGTCCTAACATCGCATTTATCACTATAGCATTCCTTCCCGGATCATTCGGGTCATTTGTATATACAACACCTCCAGACATTGCATCTATCATCCTGAGCACACCGACGGCCATCACGAGTTCCTCCTCTGAAAAACCCTGTGTCTTGTAATAGAATATGGCGCGTGGAGTAAAAAGGCTCGCTACAACATCTTTGTATGCGGTGATGACAGCATCTCCCCTCACATTAAGAAAGGTGGCATACTGTCCTGCAAAGCTGCATTCCCCGTCTTCACGGACAGCACTGCTCCTTACAGATACAGCCGCATTCCCGCCAACCTCTCTGCAGAGGGCATCATATGCCTCGCTGATATCTCGTTCCAGATCAGGAGGCAGAACAGCATCAACTATCATCTGCTGAATATTCAGACTGATTTCATTGAGACTCGCCAGGTCCTCGACATTGAGCACAGACAGGGCCTCTGCTATTTTGCCTCTGAGGCTGTTATGCCCGAAAAACTTCTCAAATGCATAAGCAGTAATAACGAAGCCTTCAGGCACAACTAAATTCAGCCTGCTCTTCATCTCCCCGAGATTTGCCATCTTAGCGCCTGCAATGTTTGACATGGAGGAATCAAGTTTGCTGACAGGGATTGTAAAAGTGCTCTGCGGCACCTCAAATTTACGGGACAGCAGATCTTCGATCTCTTTATGAATGCCTTCATAAATAGCGTCCAGCGCTTTATACTGGTCCTTAGAGAGGACATTCAGATACCTGATAATCGCGGAAACCTTTCCAGAAACCAGCATGGCGTTACTGCTGATGTACTGCCTGTCAAATGTTCCTTCCCCCGAGAGTTTTCCCTCCATATCAGCGATCAGTGAGAGTATCTGATTATTTTCATTGAGGAGGTTCTGAAAGACATAATACCGCTCCTTCAGATTATCTTTGAGATGTGACCCCTTTGAGGCTTTTCTGAAGAAATTTAATAGTCTTCTCATGCAATTCTATCCTGCATAAAAAACTCAGATAAGAAGCACGGTTATTATAATATCTGCGCCTTAAGTGGAACTATTCTGTTTTTATTCTGGAATGTTACCAAGTGCATTTGACATCTTACACTACCATAATTTGATTGTTTTATGAACAGTGCTTTAATTGTCACTGACTCAGAATCAATTAGTAATCGGTTAACTATTTAATTTTATTATTCAATTATAAATTCAATGAAAAAGCTTGACAATCATATTTTAAAATTATAATATCATATCATTATAATGAATAAGGTTATATCATTATAATGTTTATCTTTGTAATTAATTTTATGGAAAATTCAATAGACAGACATAAGTCAGAGAAACTATACGTTCAGCTCTATGAAATTTTAAGAAAAAAAATAGAGAGCGCTGACTGGGTTGTAGGATCACAAATACCGGTTGAAGAAGAACTCTGCAAAACCTACGAGGTGAGCAAGGCGACCGTAAGACTCGCCATTCTGGAGCTTGTACGCCAGGGCTACCTGATCAGACAGCAGGGCAAGGGCACTTTTGTCTGCAAAAGGATCATCCCTGAGGGACTGTCAATGTCCACCAGCTTCAAGGAACTGATGCTTGATGCAGGAATTGACTTCTCCACAGAAGTGCTCGCCCAGACCGTAATGATGCCAACTGACGACCTTGACGTCAAGCTCAATGTCAGCGAAGACCAGCATATCATTTATATAAAGAGACTGTTCTCGGTTGATAAAGAACCTATTCTGCTCCAGGAGGCGTTCATACCGAGGGATGTTTGCCCCTCCCTTCTTGAAGAAGATGTAGCAAACGACTCGCTCTTTGAGCTGTTTGAGAAAAAACACGGGATAAAGATCACCAAAGTAAAGGACTACCTCCTGATCACCCACCTTACAGCAGATGAGGGACTCTTTCTGGGTCTGCCCGAAGGCTCTTCCGCCATACTGCTTGAGCAGCACTTTTTTTCGGGTGACACGCACATTATGTATATGCGCTCAATCAAGCAGCCCGGCAGATTCAGGTTCTATATTGAGTTTGACAGGAAAGCAAGCTGATGTTAAATAAAAAAGCATTATTTGAAATAAATATGTACAGCTTATAGTTGCAATATAAAAAGGAGGAATCATGTCAAATGGTAAAACAGTAAAGGACGTGATGATCGATGTGTTTGAGTTCCCGCACATCCCGTACTGGTTCTCTATAAAACAGGCCATCGGCATTACAAAAAAGGCACTGCTTACAAGTGACAAGTGCCTGCATCCGCTGATCATGCTTGTCTTTGACGAGAAGTATAATCTCGTAGGCACTCTGACACTCAAAGACATTATCGGCGGGCTGGAACCCAAATACCTGAAAGCAACTACAAAGGCCCAGGTGCCGAAAGAAGACGAATCAGGGCTCGCCCTTTTGTGGGACACGCTGTTCGACAGCGAAGCCAAACAGGCGGCAGAACGCCCTGTAAGTGAGGCAATGGCCCCGACCAAGATCTTTTTAAAGCCCGATGATCCGCTCACAAAGG
Organism: Nitrospiraceae bacterium; assembly: GCA_003599025.1. Taxonomy (GTDB): domain Bacteria; phylum Nitrospirota; class Thermodesulfovibrionia; order UBA6902; family UBA6902; genus UBA6902. The sequence goes on from QZIL01000073.1 coordinate 34,658, forward strand.
CGGCCTATCTGATGATACATAATGACCTGATACTGCTTCCTGTTCTGGAAGACAAGAAAAAATTTGTGGGCCTTGTGCGTATGATCGAAATATTCAATGAAGTTTCGGACGCAATCTTTAAGGGATAAAGGGAGGGATTATAATGGCTGATAAAGATATCAAAACTTCACAGGGCTTGCCGGAGCCGCCTCCGGGAGGCATAGAAATAGCCTCTTCAAAAGCCCCGTTTGACTGGAAAAGAGTATTTTTTATATTGCTTGGTCTTGGCTTCTTTCTTACTTTTTATTATATGGACCCGCTTCCTGATGCAATCGACCCTATGGGAGTCCATTTCCCCCTTAGCCCTGAAGGAAAGGCGGCAATCGCACTTTTTCTGATGGCCGGAACATGGTGGGTGTTTGAGGTCGTACCCATTGGAGTCACGAGTCTTGCCATAGGTGTTTTTCAGGCACTCTTTATGATCAGGCCGGCTGAAAAGGCATTTAAGGACTTCATGGACCCTTCCGTTCTCTTCATCTTCGGTTCAATCGTTATTGGAATGGTATTTACAAAGACAGGACTTACCAAGCGTCTTGCTTATAAGATGCTGACTATCGTGGGTGAAAAGACAAGCATGATATATCTGGGATGTTTTGTCGTCACCGGGGCAATGACGCACATTATGGCACACACGGCAGTTGCCGCTACCATGTTCCCTCTGCTGATGGCCATATATTCGCTCTATGGTGAAGGCGACAAACCGACCAAGTTCGGCAAGGGACTGTTCATAGGTATGGCCTTTGTCGCAGGTGCCGGCAGTATCGTAACATTGCTCGGCGCTGCGCGCGGCGCGGTCGCCATAGGTTTCTATAAAGACATTGTCGGACAGTCAATTTCATTTTTTGAACTTACGAAATACATGTTCCCCATCGGATGGTTAATGGTCTTCCTGTGCTGGGTAATGATGATGGTGATGTTCAAACCTGAAAAGAAGGTCATCCCCGGACTTAGAGAAAAGGCCGCGCGGCTTTATAAAGAGATGGGCTCGATTACCGGGAAAGAGATATTTGTCGGCCTCGCCGTGTTCGGGGTTATTCTCGTTCTTTCCCTGCAGTCATTCATACCGGCGCTGAAACCCTTGAACAAATCAGCACTGGTACTTGTGTCTACACTGGTTTTCTTTATCTTTAAAATCCTTTCCATAGAGGACCTCGAAGCAATACCGTGGAACATCATTCTGCTCTTTGCCGGCGCAATGAGCATAGGCTTCTGCCTCTGGGAGACCGAGGCCGCAAAATGGCTTGCCGTTAACTGGCTTACAATGTTTAAGGAAGCGAACTGGTTCATCTTCGTAATGAGCATCGCCTTCTTTGTTATGATAATGACAAACTTTATAATGAATGTTGCCGCAATCGCGATTTCACTGCCCGTTGCGCTTGTCATCGCACCTTATCTCGGGGTTGCGCCTGAGGTCATCCTGTATGCGTCACTGGTCACCGCAGGTATGCCATTCCTGCTTTTAGTCGGCGCTGCACCTAATGCGATTGCATATGACTCAAAGCAGTTCACTACGGGTGAGTTCTTTGTGTCCGGTATTCCGGCAAGCATAGTACTAATGGCTGTTATTGCCCTTGCGATAGCGATAATATGGCCGTTAATGGGAATGCCTATCACATTAAATTAAGATATAAATCTGCAGGGGTGGACCGCTGTCTGCCCACTGCCGAATATTCGGAGACAAGATGAAATATGAAGAAGTCCTGAAAAAATACTTTGATAAAGTTTACACCGAAGTCGAGTTCGTTAAAAAAACGTATCAGGTCCTTGAACCTCTGGGTTTTAACGATGAAAATACGATTGCCGGCAAGTGCATCTGCAGAGACGAGATATCACAGTCCATAAGGAGCGTAATAAAGCACATGTGGGGAGAGGCGTTCAATTTTTCGAGCCTTGCCGGGATGTTCTTTGCAGGCAAGACAGGCCTGGCAGCTGCCATGCATCATTCTCCGATCTCAGGCGGCAAAGAGCAGTATGTGTTTTACGCCCTGCCCCATATCGCAATTAATAAGGAAGGACGTATAGGCGTCTGCAGGCGGGAAGGCAGAGAAGAGGAGTCCACGGCCTGCGGAGCGCTCAACGCGTTCCAGAAAGAAATGGCGAGCGGCAAGGTGAATCTAACGATGGACAACGAAGACGTTGAGCAGAGCCTCATCAGGATGCGGCTTTTGAGAGAAATCCCTTACGGCCATGTCCCGGACCTTCTTGAACTTACAAGAACGGCCCTGAAGGCCATTCAGTCAGACCTCGAAACAACCATCAGCAAGGTCGTTGATACAAATAAAAGCAACTATGCAATTATAAGCGGCATCCAGATACACGGCCCTTCAGGGAACTATGTATGGCCGTCTGAATGTTATACCGTTGTAAACGGGAAGCGTGAAACCTTGAATTTGAAATAATCGATCAACTGAAATATGAACTACATCGTTACATTTCTGATACTCTTTGCTAACTGGCTCATTTGGTCTGGTATGTTCGATTCTTTTCACGTGTCACTGGGTGTTATTTCGTGCGGAGTCGTGACTCTGATGTCACATGACCTTTTTTTCGAAAACGGCAAATTTCAATTCAGCTACATTACTGAATTCATCCGCTTTGCCCTGTATATCCCGTGGCTGATTTATCAGATCATACTTTCAAATATCCATGTTGCATACCTGGTGCTTCATCCAAAAATGCCGATTGAGCCTTCAATAATAACTTTTGAAACAACACTGAAAAAAGAAATGTCCATTGTGGCATTTGCCAACTCGATCACACTTACCCCCGGCACCATAACAATGGATGTCCATGACGGAAAATATTTTGTTATACATTGCATAAGCAGAAAGGTGGCTGATGACCTTCTTTCAGGAGAAATGGAAAGGAAGATCGCCCGGATATTCGGGGAGAACTAAATGGTAAACTTTTTTCTGATCATATCACTTGTGCTCGGGGTCTTCGTGTTTTTCAGTCTCTACCGTGCGGTATACGGCCCCACTGTTCTTGACAGGATAGTAAGCGTCGGGGTCATAGGGACCAAGACCACAGTTATCCTCGCACTTATGGGGTTCATATACGGACGGATAGATATGTTTGTGGACATTTGTCTTGCCTATGCCCTGCTTAATTTCATAACCACTCTGGCTGCTGCAAAGTTTTTCCGCGTGAGAAAGAGCATAGTTCCGGGGTCAAAATATTTCAAGGACAAGGGGACTGACCAATGATTATTCTGTCAATAATTCTGATTATAACCGGAGTTTTTTTCTTCTTTACCGCGACCTTCGGTTTATTGCGTTTCCCTGATTTCTACTCAAGGCTTCAAGCGACCGGCAAGGGTGATACCCTCGGGTCACTTCTGATGCTTGCAGGGCTTGCGCTGTACAACCTGAGCAGCGGTATTTCACTGGCCTCCATTTTAGTCAGCGTAAAGCTGCTGCTTATCGCCGTCTTTATTTTTATAGCCAACCCTACTGCCACCCATGCCCTCACAAGGGCAGGACAGGACGCCGGAGTAGAGCCCTGGACAAAGGAGGAGAAGTCAAAATGATCTGGCAGCTTGATATTCTTATACTCACAATCGTAGTCATCTGCGCAGTGTCGGCCATATGGGTAAAAGACCTCCTGAGCTCGGCCATCCTTCTTGGCGTGTACAGTTTTCTGATGTGTATACTTTGGGCAGAGCTTGGGGCGGTTGACGTTGCATTTACAGAGGCCGCCGTCGGGGCAGGTATAAGCACCGCATTCTTTATCGGCGCCATTTATCAGACCACGAGGAGGACAAAAGATTGAAAGTGTTCGCTCTTATTGCCGTGATAATAACGGGTGCCGCGCTTATTTACAGTACCTTTGAAATGCCGGATTGGGGAGACGCAGGCTCACCGGCGAACACTCATGTTTCACCAAGATATATCGAGAGTTCTATTAAAGAAACTGCCACCCCGAATATTGTAACATCAGTGCTTGCAGATTACAGGGGCTATGACACACTGGGGGAAACCACGGTCATTTTTACGGCTGGAATGGTCTGCATACTATTGTTGAGGAGCAAAAAAGATGATTAAAGACTTTGACAATATAATCATAAAAACTGTCTGCAGGATACTGACGCCTTTCCTCCAGATATTTGCACTTTATGTCATAGCCCACGGCCATTATAGCCCTGGGGGTGGGTTCCAGGGGGGCTGCATACTGGGAGCAAGCTTTATTCTTCTGGTGATCGCATATGATATAGACACGGTCAAAAAGCGCATGTCGGAAAAACTGAATACAGTCATGTGCAGCCTCGGGGTCATCATTTATGCGGGGATAGGGCTTACATGCCTGATACTCGGGGCCAATTATCTTGATTACGGCATACTGCACAGGGTCCTGCCTGTTGACGCTGTAAAGGCACGGGCCATGGGCACCCTCGGAATTGAAATAGGCGTCGGTATCACAGTCATGTCTGTAATGATCTCCATTTTCCTCAATATCGCCTCAGGGGGAAAACATGAGGAAGGAGCAATAGACTAATGGAACTCATCATCGGCAAATATAATTACTGGATATACATAGTCCTGATGATGATCGGGTTTTACGCAATGATCGCAAAAAGGAACCTGGTGAAAAAATTGGTAGGCATGAATATATTCCAGACAGCTATTATTCTTTATTTCGTATCAATAGCCTCAAAAAAAGGAGGGGCAACAATACCGATTCTCTTCAAGGACGCTGTTATCATTCCAGAACAGTACATGAACCCGCTGCCCCATGTGCTAATGCTTACCGCCATTGTTGTAATGGTCAGCACATTCGGTGTTGCCCTTGCGTTGATAATAATGATCTTCAGGAGATACGGGACTCTGGAAGAGGACGAAATACTCGAAATCGAGAGGAACAGAAAATGAACATTCCGGCACAGGCCCCTGCACTGATTATCATCATCCCCCTGCTGTCCTCGCTCATAAACATACTTTTAGGCATGTGGAGACGAAACCTCTGCTACCCGTTTGCATTAATAGTGCTGGCTTCAAGTGTCCTGCTTGCCTTCAATCTTATGAATACGGTCATAAGCACAGGCATCATTCATTACAGGATAGGCGGATGGACACCGCCATGGGGCATTGAATATGTCATAGACCATCTGAATGCCTTTATAGCAGTCATTGTGACTACTATGAGTTTTATTGTGTCTGTCTACTCTAAAAGAAGCATAGAGAAGGAACTGCGGGCAGACAAGATCCCTTACTTCTATACCACATATCTTCTTCTTACTACCGGACTCCTCGGAATAACTGTAACAGGTGACGTCTTCAATATTTATGTCTTTCTGGAAATAACCTCGCTTGCAGGATATGCCCTGATAGCTATCGGAGATGAGAAGGCGCCGATGGCAAGCTTCAATTACGTAGTCATGGGAACAATAGGCGCCTGTTTTTATCTGCTCGGAGTTGGTTATCTCTATATCATGACAGGCTCTCTAAACATGGCAGACCTGCAGCGCCTGCTGCCTGATTTGTACGGCTCTACCGTCATACTTGTTGCCTTCGCATTTTTTCTGATAGGAGTGTCTATAAAGATAGCTTTCTTCCCTTTACATACTTGGCTGCCCAATGCTTACACCCATGCCCCTTCAGCAGTCAGCGCTCTTGTGGCATCAACAATGACAAAGGTAGGCGCATATGTAATGATACGGATAACCTTCACAGTATTTGAACCGCGCTTCTCATCAGAAATCATCCCTATGACTTCGATACTCGGCTGGTCCTCGGTCCTGGCCATTATCTCAGGTTCAATACTGGCACTGGCCCAGACAGATTTCAAGCGGACTCTTTCCTATATACTGATTGCCGAAGTCGGTTACATAGTCATGGGCCTTAGCGTTGGAAACAGGTCGGGATTTACAGGCTCTGTGCTTCACATCCTGAATGATGCATTTATGGTAGCCTGTCTTTTTATGGTAGCAGGTGCCGTTGTATACAAAAAAGGGTCAAGGAATTTAGATGATTTCAGAGGCCTTAACAAGAGCATGCCCTTTACAATGGCTGCCTTTGGTATTGCCGCCATTTCCATGATAGGCGTACCTCCGACTGCAGGTTTTTTCAGCAAGTGGTATCTGGTCCTGGGAGCTATAGAGGCAGGCCAGTGGGTCTTTGCAGGCGCGCTTCTATTCAGCAGCCTTGTAAACGCAGTTATATTCGTTAGAATCCTTGAGAAGGTCTATTTCAGCGGAAATGGTGAGAACCCTGCACCGTCAAGGGACGAGGTGCCTCTGAGCATGCTTTCGCCGGTCGTCTTCATGGCAGCCTGCATACTCGTGCTCGGCTTTTACAGCGGCGACATCATATCGTCCGTAATTCAGTACACAGTCCCGAAAGGTTTTTAGATAGTGAATAGTTTGTCATTCCCGTGAAAACGGGAATCCAGATAGACATCTAAGGAACTGGATTCCGCATCAAGTGCGGAATGACGAATTTGGAGGATTTGATAGCAGAATGGAAATTATAACTTCAATAAAGCCTATATTAGCGATCGCGGTCTCTCTCGGAGCTGCGGTTCTCATACTGCTCACAGGTGAAAAGGCAAGAAACCTCCGTGAGACATGGACGATTATTGCTGCCACGGCAAAGTTCCTGATAGTTGCTTCGATGCTCCCGCAAATACTTGACGGCAAGGTGATTGAATATACTCTCGTATCAATCGCTCCCGGCCTGTCTGTTCAGTTCAGGGTCGATGCGCTCGGAATATTTTTCGGTCTCACTGCCTCGTTCCTCTGGATTATTACTTCGTTTTATTCCATCGGATACGTCAGATCATCGAATGAAAACTCACAGACGAGGTATTTCATGTGCTTTGCTGTCGCGCTGTCCGCCACAATGGGTGTCGCGTTTTCAGCAAACATGTTCACGACATTCCTCTTCTATGAAATTATCACTGTCTGCACATTTCCACTTGTGGGACACAAGGAGACCCCCGAGGCGCTGAAGGGCGCAAAGAGGTATCTGACATATCTCCTCGGTACGTCCGTTGCTTTTCAGCTCCTGGCCGTAATACTTACATATCATACGGCAGGGACCCTGGACTTCTCCAACCAGGGGATAATGAGCGCTGCCAGGGCCAGAGGAGTAAGCGATGCTTTCCTTACCGTAATCTTTGTGCTCTACATGGCAGGGATTACAAAGGCTGCAATGATGCCGTTTCATTCATGGCTGCCTGCTGCAATGGTGGCCCCGACTCCGGTGAGCGCTCTTCTGCACGCGGTCGCAGTGGTCAAGACAGGGGTGTTTGTGGCCGTAAAGATCGTCCTGCACATATTCGGGGTAGACCTCCTGAGGCAGCTCGGGCTGGGCACTGCCCTTGCCTATTTCGCCTCCTTTACGATTATTGTTGCGTCGGTCATCGCCCTCAAGCAGGACAATCTGAAGCGGAGGCTCGCATATTCAACTGTTAGTCAACTGTCCTACGTAATATTGGGTGTTGCGCTACTTTCTCCTTCAGGCATTACCGGAAGCATCATGCACATTGTAATACATGCCTTTGGAAAGATAACACTCTTTTTCACCGCAGGTGCGATTTATATAGCAGCACACAAGACAGAAATCAACCAGCTTGACGGGATCGGGAAAAAAATGCCCTTTACCATGGCCGCATTTACCGTGGGCGCACTTTCGATGATAGGAATACCGCCCATAGGAGGCTTTATAAGCAAGTGGTATATTGCCATAGGGTCGATCGAGGCTCACGAGCTGCCGGTCATACTGGTTATTATGACAAGCACAATACTCAATGCATGTTATTTTCTGCCCATAGTATACGCGGCGTTCTTCAAAGAACCGAAACCGGAGCATGATACACATCACTCTCACTCTGATCAGATGACTTCCCCTCCCCTTACTTCCCCCCTTGTTAAGGGGGGGAATGGGGGGGTCCATGAGGCCCCGGCCATGATGGTAGTGCCGCTTGTGCTTACGGCTGCGGGAGCAATTGCCCTTTTCTTTGCGCCGTCTACTTTCCTTGAACTTGCAAAGATCGTGGTCTCATCCGTAACAGGAGGAAACTGAAATGAAGGATAACTATAGCAATAAACATGAAGAACTGATGGAACTCGGGCATGACCCTGTCCCGGGATACAGGCCGGTTTTTTATGTAATCATGACTATAGCATCTTTATATCTTGCTTTAATCTTAATTAAAACGCTTTGAGGACCAAAGGAGACACCATGGACAAAAAGCATATATTCGATGAGCCCAAGAATGTGAAGAGGCTTCTTGTCTCTTTTTATGCAATCCTTGTTATTCTTGTATCCATAGACTTTTTCATTCCTAAACACCCTCATTTCGCCTGGGAAGAATGGCCGCAGTTTTTTGCAGTGTACGGCTTTGTCGCATGCGTACTGCTTGTTCTTGTATCAAAATATGTGCTGAGACCTCTGGTAAAGAGGAAGGAAGACTATTATGATTAACGCACTCCATCCTGCACTGATATTCATCGCGGGCGCACTGCTCATTCCCCTTTTGAAGGGTAAGGCCAAGTCAGCCTACATGCTGCTGCTGCCGGCATTAAGCTTTATGAACCTGCTTCAGATCCCTGCAGGACAGCACTGGGTCATCGGATTTCTGGATTATAATCTTACCCTGTGCAGGATAGACAGGCTGAGCATGGTGTTCGGATATATCTTCCATATTATTTCCTTTATCTCGATCCTTTATGCGCTGAATGTAAAGGATGACGGCCAGCATGTGGCAGCTGTCCTTTATTCAGGCGCTGCACTTGGTGTGGTTTATGCAGGTGATCTGTTCACCCTCTTTATTTTCTGGGAAATCATGGCAGTGACCGCGACTTATCTCATATGGGCGAGAAGGACCAGGGCTTCTTCATCAGCCGGCATGCGGTATCTTCTGGTACATCTTTTTGGGGGACTCTGTCTGCTAATAGGGATTCTCCTTCAGCTCCACAATACCGGCTCTTTAGAATTCAGTCATATCGGTCTGAACGGACTTGCGTCAGCTTTGATATTCATAGGTTTCGGTATTAACTGCGCTTGGCCCGGTTTCCATTCATGGCTCACAGATGCCTATCCTGAAGCAACGATTACGGGGACGATCTTTCTGAGCGCCTTTACAACCAAATGTGCTGTATACGCCCTGGCCCGGGGTTACGCCGGAACGGACCTCCTGATCTGGATCGGGGCTGCCATGGCCGCATTCCCGATCTTCTACGCGGTCATCGAGAATGACCTGAGGAGAGTGCTGTCGTACAGCCTGATCAACCAGGTCGGTTTTATGGTGGTCGGTATAGGTATCGGCACGGAACTTGGAATAAACGGAGCTGTGGCCCATGCCTTTGCGGACATACTCTTTAAGGGCCTGTTATTCATGGCAATGGGCGCCGTAATGCACCAGACAGGGAAGATAAACTGTACTGACCTTGGCGGATTATACAAAAGCATGCCTTTTACTGCTCTGTTCTGTATAATCGGTGCTGCCTCCATCTCGGCATTTCCGCTGTTCAGCGCCTTTGCTACCAAATCAATGGTGATGGACGCGACCGCAAAGGACCATCTTACTGGTGTGTGGTTCATACTGCTGTTCGCCTCTGCCGGTGTGTTCCATCATGCGGGCATCAAGATACCTTTTTTCGCGTTCTTTTCCCATGACTCCGGCATCCGGACAAAGGAAGCGCCATTAAACATGCTTCTTGCAATGGGAATAGCGGCTTTCCTGTGCATTTTTATAGGATCATTTCCGGGTTATCTCTACAGCATACTGCCCTACCCTGTCGATTACCAGCCGTACACAGCACCTCATGTTATGGCACAGCTGCAGCTACTGTTCTTTTCAGCCCTGGCTTTTACACTTCTTATGCTGTCCGGCATATACCCTGCTGAGATCAGGGCCATCAACGTTGATGCAGACTGGACTTACAGAAAAGGAGCTAAGGCATTCATGTGGATGCTTACCAATCCCATGACAAAATTAGGCGCATGGATCAGCAGGACGGTTTTTGAACTCATTCCTTCATCTCTTGGCTGGGCAAGTAAAAACCCGGTCGCCGTGATAAAGATCGCTGCTGACTCCCTGCTTCTGAAATTCGCTGTCCCGGAAAAGAGGGACGAGATTAAAATGCGGATACAGAGAGAAAAAGAGATATATCCCGGAGACATAATCAGGCACTGGCCTATCGGCAGCGTAGTACTTCTGGCAATACTGTTTTTTCTCGCGTACCTGCTGGTTAATTATATGACAGGAGCTAAACATTGAACATTATGTCTCAAAATCGGTTCAGATGATAAAAAGCCTTTTGTCATTTGACGGATTGCAGGGTGTGTCACAATGTCATTCCGGCCTTAGTGCCGGAATCTCAGCATACGGCTTTTTATTATAAAAGCGGGATACCTGCCTTCGCAGGTATGACAATCAGAGTGCTTTTTAACATAGAGACCTGACACCATGTAGCACCATGTAGTACCCCCGATTTTATCGGGTTCATTTTTGGGTGGAGACTGTCAGAAAGGAATTATGTTCAGAGTAAGGGAAGCCTCGCTTCCTGGTCATGTCATATTTGTCCCCTCAATACCTGCGGTATTGTTTTTCCTGCCGTTTTCTGTCCGTTCCTCCGTCCTCAGAAGGTAAATGATTTTGATCCGACACTGACACCTAATTCATTTCGCGCCTGGCACCTGCATTGACCGTTGCATGCGGACAATGCCCGTATTGTATTTATAAATTTCAGCATCATAAAAAGGAGGACTTATGCGACAAAGCAAAACCGTAAAAGACATCATGGTCGATGTCTTCGATTACCCCCACATGCCACACTGGTTTACCATTAAACAGGCATTGGGGATTGTAAGCATTGCATTATCAAGCACCAGCAAGCAGCCTGAACCGCTGGCCATACTCGTTTTCGATGAGAAATACAATCTCATGGGCACCCTCGGGATCAGGGACATCATCAGGGGCCTCGAACCGAGGTTCCTGAAACCGACCGCAAGCGCACAGGTCCCTGATGAAGACGAGACAGGGCTGTCAGTGCTCTGGGAGACACTTTTTGACCGTGGGGCCGCTGAAACAGCTGAACGCCCGGTAAGTGAAGTTATGGTCCCTGCCAGTTTATTTGTGAGGCCTGAAGACCCTGTTACAAAGGCCGCGTATCTAATGGTCCGCCATGAACTGGTCTTATTGCCGGTGCTGGAAGACAACAGGAAATTTGCAGGTATTGTAAGAATGCGGGAGATATTCAGCGAACTTTCTGGTGCAATTTTAAAACTGGATGACAAAGGAGGAGCAAAACAATGACAGACAAAGACATAAATAATACACAGGGCCTTCCTGAGCCGCCGGCCCGGATAGAAGTGGCGACTGCAAAGGCCACCTTTGAGTGGAAGCGGTTGTTCTTTATTTTTCTCGGACTCGGTCTTTTTCTCTTTATCTATTTCATGCCCCAGTGGAGTGATGCAGTCGATCCTACCGGCAAGGCATTTCCTTTGCCTAAGGAAGGGAAAGGCGCATTGGCCCTTTTCATGCTGGCGAGCATCTGGTGGATTTTTGAGGTCGTGCCTATCGGCGTGACCGCTATAGCCATCGGCGTATTTCAGGCACTATTTTCCATCCGGCCCGCAAAGGAGGCCTTCAGGGACTTCATGGACCCATCTGTCATGTTCATCTTCGCTTCTGTTGTAGTGGGCCTTGCATTTACAAAATCAGGACTAACCAAGCGGCTTGCTTACAAGATGCTCCAGATCGTCGGCGAGAAAACAAACATGATTTTATTAGGTGCATTGGTAGTTACCGCCGGACTTGCCCATGTCATGGCTCATACCGCTGCTGCTGCCACAGTATTTCCGATACTTCTCGCAGTCAATGCGCTTTATGGTGAAGGGGACAAACAGACTAATTTCGGAAAATCCCTGTTTATCGGTATGGCTTATGCAGCAGGAGCAGGCAGTGTTATCACCTTTTTAGGTTCAGCGCGAGCTGCTGCAGGGGCGGGAATGTTTGCAGAATTCACCGGCAGGACCATCGGATTTTTTGATCTCACAAAATATTCTTTCATTATAGGCTGGGGCATGGTCTTTCTGATCTGGATTTACCTGATGGTCTTTCTCAAACCTGAAAAGAAAATAATACCCGGTCTCAAAGAACGGGTCAGCAGGCTTACAAGCGAACTCGGTCCCATGACTAGGGACGAGAAGTTCGTTATTATCACCGTGTTGGGCGCAATATCAGTAATGTCCCTGCAAGCCTTTGTACCGGCATTAAAGTCATTGGACAGGGCCGCGATCATGCTCGTGTCAACCCTTTTGTTCTTCCTTTGCAAGGTACTGACAGTTAAAGAGCTTGAGGACATACCCTGGAATATCATCCTGCTCTTCAGCGGCGCCATGAGCATAGGTTTCTGCCTCTGGCAGACAGGCGCAGCACAGTGGCTCGCGGTGAACTGGCTCGTCATGTTCCAGAACGCGCACTGGCTTGTTTTTGTGCTGAGCATAGCGGCCTTTGTCCTGATCATGACAAACTTCATCATGAACGTGGCCGCGATAGCCATATCCCTGCCTGTCTCACTTGTAATAGCTCCTTATCTGGGTGTTGCCCCCGATGTGATTTTTTATTCATCACTGATAACAGCGGGAATGCCTTTTCTGCTTCTTATCGGGGCTGCGCCGAATGCAATCGCCTATGAATCGAAACAGTTTACTCCCGGCGAATTCTTCAGGCACGGACTGTTGTTGAGCGGTGGACTTGTGGCAGTTATCGGGATAGCGATAGTCACATTCTGGCCGCTGTTAGGAATGCCCACGGTGCTTAAATAGACCCAATATACCTGTTCAGGCAGGTCGTTAGACCTGCCTGGCTTTGTTTGATTAATAAGGAAGTCCTCAGAATATAACAGACTTGAGGTCTTAAAAAATAACTATATAGATTAATGAAACATGCTAAAGGAGAACCGGTTAAATGATGACAATGGTGGCAGTCGTTTTTGTGCTCGCGTATTCAATGATCGCCCTTGAACACCCGATCAAAATCAATAAGTCAGCAACTGCCCTGATGGCAGCAGGACTGATGTGGACGCTTTACTCTTTTGCAAGCCCTCTGGGTGTTGAAGGTGTAACTCACCAGCTCACGGAAAAACTGGCCGAGACCGCGGCCATCGTTTTCTTTCTTATCTGTGCCATGACTATCGTCGAACTGACCGATGCGCACGGTGGGTTTGACGTCATTACCGAGCGTATCAAGGCGACAAAGTTGACAGGTATGCTCTGGATCATCGGCTTTATCACCTTTTACCTGTCGTCCATCCTCGACAATATGACCACCACTATCGTAATGGTCGCCCTGATGAAGCGCCTGCTCAAGGAACACAAACAACGGCTCTTCTTCGCGGGTATCATTGTGATAGCAGCCAATGCCGGAGGTGCATGGTCACCCATCGGCGATGTGACAACCACCATGCTCTGGATCGGCGGACAGGTCACAACCTTGCAAATCATGAAGACCACCTGGATTGCCTCCATGGTCAATCTGCTTGTCCCTCTTGTCATCGCCTCATTCATCCTCAAGGGAGACGTTGTCCCTCCGGACAAAACCGAAAACGGCGCCTCAACTACTTCTCAGTTAGAAAAGAACATGATGTTTTTCATGGGTATGGGGGCACTGATATTTGTCCCGATATTCAAGGCCATAACGCATCTGCCTCCTTATCTCGGTATTTTGCTTGCCCTCGGGGTACTCTGGTTTGCAGGCAATATACTGCATCGCAACAAGCCGGATGAAGAGAAGGACCACCTCAGGCTGACAAAGGCACTGAAGCGCATTGACATGGCTTCAGTGGTGTTCTTCATCGGCATCCTGCTCGCTGTTGCGACACTCTCCGCAAACGGCATGCTCCCTGCGCTGGCCCAGTGGCTCGATGCAAAGCTCGGCAACCAGTCTATTATCGTGATAATCATCGGCCTTGTATCAGCGATAGTGGACAATATCCCTCTCGTGGCGGCCTCCATGGGTATGTACCCTCTTTCACAGTACCCGCCAGACTCATTTCTCTGGGAGTTCATGGCCTACTGCGCAGGCACCGGGGGGTCAATCCTGATCATCGGCTCAGCTTCAGGTGTTGCTGCCATGGGGCTTGAGAAGATAGAATTTTTCTGGTATGCACGCCGCATCGGGCCTCTCGCTTTAGCCGGATATTTTGCCGGCATAGCAGCCTACATCATCCAGTACAATCTGCTGCACTGACCCTTTCTGATTGTACCCCCGGTCAAATCGCCGGGGGGCCAATTGGTTCCAGATATATTCAATTAACATAATTACTTCTCTCTGATATAAAGAGTATGCTACTTCTGGTTCTTAAAGGAATGCTTGGCAATCCTGTACTTCTTCATCTTCTCATAGAGCGACTTCCTCGATATGCCGAGGCTTTTACTCGAAGGAATGACCTGCCCTTTGTGGTTTCGCAAAACTTTAATGATATGCTCTCTCTCTGTTGATTCGAGCTGTTCTTTCAGTGTCGCACAGGGACTCTGTTCTTTCTGCAAAATATCGGAATTTATTTTTCTGATATTCTCAGGTTCTGCCTTGTTGTTAAGCACGCACAACTGCTTGATAAAGTTCTCAAGCTCCCTGACATTTCCGGGCCAGTCATACTTGAGCATCCACTTATACATGTTTTCATTGATGGAGTGTATCTTCTGCTCATGGGTCTTATTGTATTCAGCAATAAAGTGATCTGCCAGCAGGGGGATGTCCTCTGTGCGGTTTCTTAAAGGCGGTATTTCAACAGGGATAACGTTAAGCCGGAAATAGAGGTCAGCCCTGAACGTGCCCTTCTCCACCTCTTTCTTCAGGTCCCTGTTTGAGGCGACGATTATACCTGCACTGACCGGTATGAATTCATTGCTGCCGAGGCGCTGCAGCTTTTTCTCTTCAAGGACGCGCAGGAGCTTCACCTGCAGATTCAGTGGGAAACTGCATATTTCATCCAGGAATATGGTCCCTCTGCCGGCATGCTCGAACTTCCCGATACTGCGCCTTGACGCGCCTGTAAAGGCCCCTGCCTCATAACCGAAAAGCTCGGCCTCGATCATGTTCTCAGGAATGGCGCCCATGTTGATAGGTACGAATTTCTCAGAGCTGCGCGGGGACAGCTCATGTATGGCCTTTGCAACAAGCTCCTTGCCTGTCCCGGTTTCGCCGGTGATTAAAACAGGGTATTCTTCAGCTGCCACTATTTCTATCACATTATAGAGACCCTGCATGCTGCTGCTGAAGCCGATGAGACTATGAAATACCGACCGCCCTTCCCTGCCTTTATTGAGTATCCGGGTCAGCTGGCGGTTCCGGTCCAGCAGGGCCATCTTCTCGGTCGCCCTCTTCAGGGACGCAAGGAGCACACTGTCATCAACCGGTTTCTCAAGAAAATCATAGGCCCCTTCCTTCAGGGCCGTAACAGCAAGCGGCACGTCTCCGTGGCCGGTTATTATTATCACCGGCAGCTCAGGGTCTATTTCGCGGACTTTCTTCAGAAGTTCCAGCCCGTTCATCTTCGGCATCTTTACGTCCGCAATTACAGCGTGATAATTCCCATCCCTTATATGATTTAATGCCTCAGCAGGTTTGTCATAAACGTCCACTTCATATGTGTGCATAGTGAGAGTCTGCTTGATCGCCATCAATATAAATGGATCATCATCAATCACAATTACCCTGTTAGTCTGTCCTGACATGATTTCCCCCGTGTTAATCACCGGTTGTTTCCTCGTGTGCAGAAGGAAGAAATACGGTAAAACAGGCCCCTTTACCAGGTGAGCTCTGGACGCTGATATAACCGGAGTGTTCACGTATGATCCTGTCCACAATTGATAGTCCCAGCCCCATGCCTGACCCCACTTCCCTTGTTGTAAAGAACGGATCGAAGATCCTGTTTTTCACCTCCGGAGATATGCCTTCTCCGTTGTCAGCTACGCTGATTACCACATAATCATGGCTCTTCAGGCTCTCGGGATCGAGTCTTTCTTCCGTGTATGTCCTGATTATAAGCCTCGGACTGTCGATCCTGCCCATGGCCTGAAGTGCGTTCTGGATTATATTCAGAAATACCTGCTCCAGCCTGACGTTGTGCGCCAGCACCGCTGCGATGTCTTCATTGAGGTCCAGCTCCAGCTCCACGTCAGACAGACGGAACTGTGCATCAAGAAATTTCAGGATGTCTTTTATCAGAGAGTTGATATCCATAAATATCTTCTCTTCGTCTGTCTTGCGGGCAAAACTTTTCAGGCTTTTGATAATCGAACCGGCCTTCTTAACTCTGTCAACAATGTATGTGAGGTTCTCTTCGACAAGCCTGTTTTCTGTTTTATGGTCCGAAAGGCTCTTCAGGCTGTTCCTTGCAAACAGGAGGATGGCGTTCAGGGGCTGGGTCAGTTCATGTGCAATACCAGCCGCCATTTCACCCAGGCTGGCAAGCCGGCCTGAATGAATGACCTGCATCTGCGATTCCCGGACCCTGGACATCATATCATATACTTCGGTCTTGTCTCTGGCCACGAGTATGTGCATGTTCCTGCTGCCCTTTTCGTTTTCAACAGTTGAGCCGTTTATGCTTGCAAGAAATTTCCTGCCCGTAACAGAAACCAGCTCTGTCTCATAATTCTTGAATTCTCCTTCCCTGATAAGCTCTATCAGCCGGCGGAACCCGTCAGGTGAAAGCAACTCCCTGAGAGATAATTTCTTCCGTCCGTCGATTTCGTGGCCGAGGCATTTTGTAAACTCCTTATTGACCTTTATTATCTGCATCCTGCTATTCAGGATTATCAGGATGTCGGACAGATTGGCAATGACTTTGTCTGTGAAGGCCTTTTCACCCTTTATCTCTTCATGCTTTTGAAGGGTGCGGATGACAAGCTCCTGCTTCTGCTTCTCAAGAAGCCGGATAAGCCTTTCCTCTACATTCCTGTCAGTTTTATCTTTCTTCATTTAAACCCACGTACCGATTTGTTCCCATTCAAAATTAATGTTACCAGATCGTGACATTAAATAACCATTTGAAAATTCAATGAGTTTATAAATTCATTACTGGAATGTAACTGTTAATACCCAAAATGAATCCGGATCAAATGTCATGTACTATCTACGATAACATCCAGCAACCCTTTGTATTAATGTGTTTATTCCCTGATTTAACTTTGCGATTAATAACAGGCATATGGGTTGCTATTTCCGGGGCATCTTAAAGTTAACTCCTTACATTATTAGATGAGTAAATGAACAGCAATCATTTTCTAAGCCTTGAACAGATATCTGTGTATTGCGGGGTCTCTGCCAAGAGAGTCAATAACTGGGTCGAGAACAGGGGGCTTAATTTGTCCACAAGTAAAGGCAATGCCGGCAAGGTACATATTGATGAGCTTATCGATTTCCTCGTCCGCCACAATATGCCCATCCCTGAGTTGCTTCTCCCGGTCAGGGTAAGGAAGATCCTCTTTGTATTTACAGAGGACCTTATCATGGACGAGATAGTCCTGAAATTCCTTATGAAGTTTTTTGAGAGATTGAAAAAAGAGGCAAACCTGATTATCGACTACTGCTCCTATGGCTCCATGGTCAAGATGAAGCTCCTGGTATTCAAGCCAGATCTTGTAATTCTGGACGTGGGATCAACTGAGGAAAGTTCAAAGCTATGCTGCCTTCTTAAAAGATCTGAAGAATTTGAAGGCATCAAAGTGGCTGCCATAGCCGAGAGCTCAAAGATAAATGAGAAATTAAAAGAGACCCTCTGTGTTGATGCACTCCTGCCTAGGCGGGTGGACATCAAGTCGTTGATGGCAAGCATAAATGAAATATTCGATACGGACCTGCACCAATGAATAATAAAGAACCCGAATACTACAGGGCGCTGAAATTAAAACTCATCGTCATCACTCTTATTGTTGCACTCGTCCCGCTGGCAATACTCAGCTGGAGGGCCTCGCTGAATTACCAGAGACAGTACAAGGAAAACATCACAAGCGAAATACAGAGGATAGCGAGAAACAGAAGCGACGTAATAAATTTCTTTCTTGAAGAACAGAGATCGCTTATTTCAATAATTATAAAGCTCTACGGGTTCCAGCATTTAAAGGAACAGAAAAACCTCGATGTGATTTTCAGTGCAGTACAGAAAAAGACGGCCCTGGTCGATATAGGTGTCTTAAATGAAAGAGGAAAACACGAGGCCTATGCAGGGCCATACAAGAACATTGTCTTTGACAAAAACTATTATGAAGAAAAATGGTTCAAAGAGGTCATGTTTAACGGGAGCTATACCAGCGACGTATATCTGGGATACAGGAATGTCCCGCATTTTGTTGTAGCCATGGCTGATCAGGACAGGGAATGGGCCATCAGGGCAACAATTGACTCTGAGATATTCAATTCTTTGCTGAAGTCCTCCTGGATAGGTGAAAGCGGTGATGCGTTTATTGTGAACAGCTCCGGAGTGATGCAGACAAGGCCGCGTTCAGGGAATTCCGGACTGACTGCAGAAGAAAAGGCACTGCTATTCTTTCATGAAGGGACAAGGGTCAAGGAGATAACAGCAGGCAGCAGAACTTATCTGTATGCGACCAGCACGGTCAATAACAGTCAATGGCTGCTGATTGTCAAGTTTGACATGGACAAGGCGCTCGCATCGTTCTTTGAAGCGAGACGGGTTGAAAGATGGATCGCCTTCATCAGTTCCCTTGTAATAGTTTCGTGCACCCTTCTTATTGTTAATTTCCTGGTAAACAAAATAGAACTGTCCGACAGGATCAAGGCCACTTATGATGAGCAGATGCTGCAGACAGACAAGATGGCTGCCATCGGACAGCTGGCCGCAGGGGTCGCACACGAGGTAAACAACCCGCTTGCCGTCATCAATGAAAAGGCCGGCTGGATGCAGGACCTGCTAACAGAGGAAGACCCGTCAGGGATAAAGAACTACCCTGAGTATGAAGACGCCGTCAAGAAGATACAGCTGCATGTTGAGAGGGCGCGCAAGATAACCCACCGGCTACTGGGATATTCAAGGCAGGTCAGGGAAGTCAAAGTAATTAATATAGTCGACCTTGTCAAGGAAACGAGTTTATTTCTTGAAAAAGAACTGCTGTATCACAAAATCAAACTCACCACGGAATTCCACGGGTATATCCCCGCCATTGCCATAAACAGCTCTGAGATCCAGCAGGTGTTTCTCAACATCATGAACAACAGCATCGACGCAATCGGGACAGACGGGACCATCAGGATATCAGTATCTTCCGACTCAGAGCAGATTGTCATTAATTTCAGCGATACAGGCCCCGGCATACCGGCAGATGTCATCAATAAAATCTTTGACCCCTTCTTCACAACAAAAAAAGTCGGAAAGGGCACAGGCCTGGGCCTGTCCGTCAGCTATAACATTATCAAAAAAATGGGAGGTGATATAAAGGTACAAAGCAAACCTGGTGAAGGGACCGTCTTTACCATATTGCTATCACTTAAACAGTATAGATCTGCAATGAACCTGATAAAAAATTAGGAGGCAATAATGCGTCCTGAAAAGGGAGGATATCGAAATGGAAGATTTCAGAGTCCTTGTAGTAGATGATGAGAAGGAGTTTTTGGAGACCATAGTGAAGAGACTAAAAAAACGCAATCTTTATGTTGAAGGTGCCGAGAACGGGGAAAACGCTGTTGAGATGATCAAAAAAGGCAGTTTCGACGTCGTGCTCCTTGACGTAAAAATGCCGGGAATGGACGGAGTGGATACCCTGCGTGAGATAAAGAAGCTCAAACCCCTCACCGAAGTAGTCATGCTTACCGGTCATGCCTCGGTCGAATCAGGGATAGAAGGCATGAAGCTCGGGGCCTTTGACTACCTTATGAAACCCATGGACTTCGACCAGCTGTTCGAGAAACTGAAAGACGCATTTGAGAAGAAGCACTTGCAGGAATTAAAAATTGAAGAAGCCAGGGTAAAGCATACCATGATGTACCCGCCCAGAGGGTGGGACTAAAATGGTCTTTTTCACTGCACAGACATGGTGGGTGTAATTTCATGTTGAATAAAAACACGATATACAGAGAAACTCCTGAAAAACTCTACATGCAGTTATACAACATCCTGAGGAGAAAAATAGAATCGGGTGAATGGGCCACAGGCTCATTGCTGCCAACTGAAAAAGAGATCAGCATCCTGCATCAGGTCAGCGTTATTACGGTCAGGACAGCGATGTCTCACCTTGTGAAGGAAGGGTTCCTGATCAGGACCCAGGGGAAAGGGACCTTTGTAAAAGACTGGAAGCAATCCGGCAACAGGAACTACGGGACAGACCCGAAGGGGCTTGAGGCTATTTTTCATGAGGTGAACAACCCGCTGGCAATAATAGGAGAAAAGGCCGGCCTGCTTGGGGAACTGCTCGAAGAAGAAAAGGGGGCGATAAGTAATCTCAATGAATACCGGAAAGCGCTTAGGGACATAAAACAGCAGATCAGCCGGGCAAAAAAAACAACGCACGGTCTGACAGATCTTCCTCAAAGAATTGAGGTCATTAAAACATCAAGAGAAAAAGGAGGTAAAAAGTAATGCTGGTACAAATAATCAACTTATTAAGGAGGAGGGCAAATGGGTTATCCAAGACAGGTATATGATTTTCTGATGTCCGCTTCAGTGGCCCATGCCAAATGGGACCTTGAAGTATCAACGTCGATTATTAAGAACAAGAAAAAACTGATGATCCTGCTCGCCATGCTCACACCGATTCTTTCGATATCGTTTGTTGACGCAGGCGACATGATCGGCGGCAAGACTGCATATGCACCGGCTTTTTATTCGAATCTGATATTTATTGTTTCTATTGCGGTCGGTCTTGCGGCAGGGCTCATAACCGGATGTATCGGGGCGGGCGGCGGATTTATCATAACACCAGCGCTGATGGCCGCCGGTGTAAAGGGCATACTAGCGGTCGGTACGGACCTTTTCCATATCTTCGCCAAAGCGATTATGGGGACAACGGTCCATAAAAAACTCGGCAACGTCTCGGTCAAACTGGCCATCGCGTTTCTTGTGGGGTCCGCAGGAGGGACCTTCATAGGCGGCGCTATCAACAAGGGCCTTTATGATAAAGACCCCCTGCTGAGCGAAGCGTTCATCAGTCTCATATACGCAGTGCTGCTCGGATTTCTCGGGACCTATGCCATGATCGATTTTCTCAAGGCAAGGAAAGGTGCGGCTGATTCCGGCTCTCACGGGGCCCACGGAGGACCGTCAGGAGTGCCTCCCCTCGGAGTAAAAGTGCAGAACCTGAAAATACCGCCGATGATTTCATTTGACGAAGACCTTGGCGGCAGAAAGATCTCAGGGGTCATTGTGGCCATGGGCGGAGTTGTAGTCGGGATACTTGCTGCAATAATGGGGGTCGGTGGAGGGTTTATAACCTTCCCGATGTTTATCTACGTCTTCGGTGTTTCTTCCATGACGACCGTCGGCACAGACATCCTGCAGATTATTTTTACTGCAGGGATAGGCGCGGTCACACAGTACGCAATATATGGATATGTGTTTTATACACTGGCAATGGGAATGCTCATCGGGTCCCTTATCGGGATACAGGTCGGCGCGCTGACAACAAAGGTGGTAAAAGGAATTCACATAAGGGGATTCTACGCAATGTCGATCCTTGCCGGATTTATAAACAGGCTGTCCACACTCCCTAAAAAACTCACCGAGCTTGAAGTGATCAACATGTCCAAATCCGTCACATCAGGCATCGAATTCGTCGGCAATATCGTATTCTGGCTGGTGGTCGGGTTCTTCGGGTTCTGGGTCATGAGCAAGTTCTTTTCCAATATTAAAAACCTGAGAGAGGAGGCGTAACATGGCAGAAGCGCATAAAAAACACCTGGGACTTGGAATAGTCCTTTCGATATCGTTCCTTGCAGTATTAATTCTGATATTTCTGCCTATTTTCCCGAAAACACCTGAGGGCAAATCCCAGAACGGACTGGCCTTTGCCGACAGGATGTTTAATGAACTTTCAAAGGGGTCCTCTTATTTCATTCCGAAAATAAAGAAGGACAATGAGAAGTTCATGGGCAGGGCCTTTGAAGTCACGATAAAGACCGATAAGCCTGAAGATGCTGAAAAGGCGGCAGGGTTGTTTAACACTGCAGGTGCCCATGCAGAGGTCCAGGGCACAGAAATCATGGTCAAGGGAGACCTTGGCGCTCTGGTAGCGGCTGTCCTCAATGATACGGATGCTATGTACAACAATGAGGGCTCCAGGGTGTCCAGCCTGTATGGATACGCTGAGAAGGACGTGATGAAAAACTGGTGGCAGGCCCTGAGCAAGATGGCCAAGACACTCACAAAGGAAAAAAAGCTTGAAGAGGCAAAGCTCATTGACAGCCTGAACAAGAAGGCCATAGAAACATCCTACAACTTTTACGGGATATCAGCCCAGAAAGTATCCGATCATGCTGTCCTGATGACGGGCCTTCTGGTGTTCTATGTTGCCTACACAATGTGGTGGGGGTTCGCGATATTTTACATCTTTGAAGGCATCGGGCTTACGATGAAAAAATCAAAAGTCAAAAAAGAAGTGTAAAAACAGTGTCAGTGATTAGTGTCAGAGAAAACTGACACCGACACTGACAACTGACACTTAACGGAGGATATCATGAAAATACTTGTACCCGTTGACGGGTCTCAGAATTCAATGGATGCATTGAATGTGGCGATAGATTACGCAAAATCAAAAGAGGCAAAAATATGTCTCATAAACGTAATGCCGGTCATTGAAGACATAGACCTTGAGATCACCGCTTCAGAAAGAGTCAAAATAAAAGAGAGCATGGAAAAACGCGCGGAATACATAACCCAGAAGGCCTGCGGAGTGCTTGCCCTGGAAAATGTTATGGCCATATGCAAAGCGATAGTACAGTCCTCTTCAGTACCGGACGCCATAGTCGATTTCGCCGAGAAGGAAAAGACCGACCTCATCATAATCGGCAGCCGGGGTCTTAACCCTTCAGTCAGGTTCCGGATGGGAAGTGTTGCTTCAAAGGTTGTCAAGCACAGTCCATGTTCTGTGTATGTGGTTAAATAGCATTCCGGAATGTATAATGAAATCATGCATTCCGGAGGCGCAGGCCTATTAACAAAATAGCACACACTTAAGATGCCCCCCTCCTTATAGTGAGGGGGGCCTCCTTCAGGGTCCATGTTCCGGTTAAAACGGTTCTTCAAAAAACATATATTAAGGGAAAAAGACTCACCGGTATACAGCCCATCAATTGAAGAACTACGCACTGCCTTTAAGACCCGCTACTGGAGCTTCAAGACCCTTCTAAAGGCCAACAACGAAATACTCGAAATCATGGCTGACATGGAGAGGGTGCTCAGGAGCGGTCGAAGCTTCGGGATGTCTTTTATAAGGGCCAACTGTACTGCCCTGTCCGTCAATCTGTTTAAGATAATTCAGAACCTCAATATCATAGGCGACAATCATTATAAGGAGTTATATAGTGTCTCAGAGGGTATATGGGCAGAGATCAATGGCGAGGTTGAAAAAAAGACGGTAATACAGGGAAAGGAAATTGTCCTGCCGATTGATAAGATCACAAGCCGCATGGCTGACCAGGCCGGCAGCAAGATGGCGAATCTGGGCGAACTCAGGAACCGGCCAGGCTTCCATGTCCCGGATGGTTTTGTTATCACGGCCTGGGCCTATGAAAAATTCATTGAGCATAACAGAATTCAGCAGGAGATAAACAGGCGTATCCAGACCCTCGATGCTGACAATATGGAAAGGCTCCACAGGTCCAGTTCCGAAATACAGACGCTGATTATGCAGGGGAATTTCCCTGAAGAACTTCAGGATGAAATAATGGCGGCCTATCAAAAACTGGAAGCCCGGACACATAAAGGCGTGACTGTTTCGATGAGGAGCAGCGCGGTTGGAGAGGACTCCCGGAATGTGTCTTTTGCCGGGCAGTACCGCTCCGAACTGAATGTCAGCAGGGATTTTATTTTATACACATACAAAGAAATCATAGCGAGTAAATATACCCTTCAGGCAATCAGCTACCGTCTGAACAGGGGGTTCCGTGATGAAGACATCCCGATGTGCGTCGGCTGTATGGAAATGGTGGATGCCGTCTCAGGGGGGGTAATGTATTCACGTGATCCACGTGACTTTCACAGTGAAACAGTCCTCATACATTCTGCACCGGGTCTTGCCAAATCTGTAGTTGAGGGCTCTGTTTCCCCTGATATCTTTACTATGTCCCGAAAGGTCCCCGGGAAGATAATCGGGAAGTCAATTCAGCCAAAAGAGATCATGGTGACTCTGTCTTCCGGAGATGGGGTAACAACCGTACAACTTGCGCCGGAGCAGAAAAACAGTCCGTCGATAAGCGATAATCAGGCAGTAAGTCTCTCAGAAATTGCAATTGGACTGGAAGATCATTTCGGTGGGCCTCAGGACATTGAGTGGGCAATAGACCTTGAAGGGTCAATAAAAATTCTCCAGACCCGGCCCCTTCAGAAATCAGAAAAACATGTATCGTCTGGAACCGTCCCGGACAATATTGGAAACGACATCATTATCAATACAGGAATCACTGCAAGTGGCGGCACTGCCTGCGGACAGGCATTTCTGGTGCATACTGCACTTGACATGCTGCAATTTCCAAAGGGCGCTATACTCATTGTAAAATATCCTTCTCCACAGTGGGCTTCAGTCCTGCCCCACTCGGTGGCTGTCATAGCCGATACAGGAAGCATTACCGGGCATCTCGCCACGGTAGCACGTGAGTTCAGGGTCCCGGCCCTTTTTAACACCGGGGATGCTAGTCAGAAAATTAAGACCGGAGACCTGCTGACATTAGACGCTGACAATACAAGGATCTATTCCGGGGAAGTAAAACAGCTTTTGCAGCATAAAGTAGAGCATGCAGGACTTATGTCAGGAAGTCCTGTTTACACCTTGCTGGAAAGCATATTGAAACTTGTTACTCCCCTGCACCTGACAGACCCTGAGTCTGTTGAGTTCAAACCCAGGAACTGCAAAACAGTTCATGACATCACACGGTTCTGCCACGAGATGTCTGTCAGGGAAATGTTTGATTTCGGGAAAGACCACGCCTTTGCCGAACGCTCTTCCAAGAGACTCCTGACAGACATCCCCATGCAATGGTGGATATTAAACCTTGAAGACGGCCTGAAAGGGGACAGCGGCGGAGAGAGTGTCAGGCTCGAAGATATTGTATCAGAACCAATGCTGGCCATATGGAAAGGGATAAACGCGTTTAAATGGGCGGGCCCCCCTCCCGTGGATTCAAGGGGATTCATGTCTATGGTTTTTGAGGCCACGATGAACAGGGAACTGGAACCCTCCATGCAGACCAGATATGCTGACCGCAATTACTTCATGATATCCAGGAATTTCTGCAATTTAAGTTCCAGGCTCGGTTTTCATTTTTCAATAATAGAGGCCTATACTGACGACTATCCGAAAAACAACTATATCAGCTTTAACTTCAAGGGTGGTGCTGCTGACCACGCAAGAAAGATTCGCAGAGTTGAGTTTATAGGCAGGGTGCTGCGGCAGTACGGTTTCAGGACCGAAATAAATGAGGACACTGTCCTGGCCCGTCTGGAGGACTGTGACAGAGATTCAATTAAAGAACACCTGAAAGTGCTGGGATATCTCGTTATTCATACCCGGCAGCTCGACATGATAATGAACAACGAAGCTCTTGTCAGTGAGTATTTTGAACGCTTCATAAAGGACATCAATTCATTTGTTCATATACCGTTTTAAGAAGAAAACCAGTAGACCGACAACACAAACTGCGCATCATATAAATGGAGCAGACAGACATCCGTTCACCTACCTAAATCAGGACATTTTGTATATAATAAATAACCCAAAATTATTGAGGGCGGGTACAAATATCATTTGATGCACAGTTCTCACTCAGGCACGTATGTTTCATCTTGTTTATTAATTTTATCCTGGCCTTATCAGCCATATGTAAATGCAGAGGGACTAAATGCAGTTAAGAATCTGGCACAAAATGATTATCGGCATCTCAATCCCCTCCCTGATCGCCATCTTTGGGGGTCTTATGACCTATGGATATGTTAATAATGTTAAGGTCAGGCACGGCTTTGTTCAAGTTGCAGATGATATAAGAGAACATGTCCTTGAAGTCAGAAGGAACGAAAAGAACTTTCTTCTTCTGAAAGATGAAGAACAGTTAAAACAGCTTAAGGATGCGATTCTTACCCTAATCAACTCAATTAACAACATCTCAGCTGAAACTGTCGAGGAAATAGGGAAAGATGATTTCTCCCTGCTCCTGAACTCCATAGAGGCATACTCAAGCCCCATTGATATTTTATTTAATAATTATCAGTTCGAGGCCGATGTGGTCGAGAAAGTAAGGACCGAGGGCAGAAAACTGGAAACCTTCGCATCTACCGGAAAGCATGCAGATGAACTTTCCCTGAACTTTATCCTCAATCTCAGACGCCTTGAAAAAAACTACATGCTCTTCCGAGACAAGGATTCCCTGTTTAAATTAAAAGAGGGCCTGGCACAGATCAAGAACATAACGCCCTTCTGCCATGAATGTGGACCTTACCTCAAAGCCATCAATGAGCTTTTCTCCGTATACAGGGAGAGCGATTCCCTGATAAACACTCTGCAGATAACAGGAAGCAAGCTTGAAGAAATAACCGGGATAATATCAAACAGGGAAAGACAGCACATTCAGTCTTTTTTCGGAAGGACGCAAATCATACTGATTATAACGCTGATCCTGCTATGTACAGTAGGACCGCTGCTTGTATATAAGACAGCTTCATATATAGTTGCCCCGATAAAACGCCTTGTTGAGATAACCAAGAAAATCTCCGAAGGAGACACAAACCTGCGCGCACCGTTAAAAGAGCATGATGAAACTTATTCCCTTGCATTATCATTCAATACAATGCTTGACCATTTGCAACTTACGCAACAATCATTGGAAGAAACCGTACATCTTTTAAATGAAAAGCAGAAGGAGATTGAAAAACGTGCTTCACTCGGTTTTCTAATTTCAGGAGTCACCCATGAGCTGAACAATCCCCTGAACAACATATCTCTGACTGCAGAGACAATGAAAGAAGAACTTAAAGAACTTACACATGAAGAGCTTGAAGACTTTATAAGGGACATACTGACTCAGAGCGAGCGTGCCAAACATATCATTGAGGACCTTCTGGATTTCTCCGGTGCAAGAAAAAATACTGCCATGGACAAAGTCGATATAATCAATGCAGTGGAAGAGGCTATCAATCTCGTTGCAA